>NZ_JANEWI010000002.1:0-248817 GCF_028069775.1 Citrobacter sp. Igbk 17
AAATAGTTATATCTACAAGGATTTCGTTATGCTTAAGATTGCAAAAATTGCCGTTGTGGCAGGGATTCTGGCCACGCTGACCGCTTGTACGGGTCATGTTGAAAACCGTAATAAAACCTGCTCGTATGATTACCTGCTGCACCCGGCAATCTCGATTTCTAAAATGATTGGCGGTTGCGGCGCAGCGGCTGAATAATCAATAAATCTCTTTGCGCAGATACAAAAAAACCGGGAAATTCCCGGTTTTTTCGGCAACGCAGAAAGCATTACGGCTTGGCAACAAAGCCAATAGCTTCATACACAGCTTTCAGCGTAACAGAGGCACGCGCACTGGCTTTTTCCGCACCCTCTTTCATCACTTTCTGCAGGAAGGCTTCATCGTTACGGAAACGGTGATAGCGCTCCTGGAGTTCGGTCAGCATGCCGGAGACGGCTTCTGCGACTTCCCCCTTCAGATGACCATACATTTTGCCTTCAAAGTGCTGTTCCAGTTCTGGAATGCTCTGGCCAGTAACGGCAGAGAGGATATCCAGCAGGTTGGAAACACCCGCTTTATTCTGCACGTCGTAGCGCACAACCGGCGGCTCATCAGAGTCGGTCATTGCACGTTTGATTTTCTTAACCACTGATTTCGGATCTTCCAGCAGGCCGATCACGTTATTGCGGTTGTCATCCGACTTGGACATTTTCTTCGTCGGCTCCAGCAACGACATCACGCGCGCGCCGGATTTAGGAATGAACGGCTCAGGCACTTTGAAGATGTCGCCATACAGGGCGTTAAAGCGTTGGGCGATATCGCGGCTCAGTTCCAGATGCTGTTTCTGATCTTCACCAACCGGTACCTGGTTGGTCTGATACAACAGAATATCCGCCGCCATCAGCACCGGGTAATCAAACAGCCCGGCGTTGATGTTCTCTGCATAACGTGCGGATTTATCTTTGAACTGGGTCATACGGCTCAGTTCACCGAAATAGGTGTAGCAGTTCAGTGCCCAGCCTAACTGTGCATGTTCCGGCACGTGCGACTGTACGAAGATGGTGCTTTTTTCAGGATCGATGCCACACGCCAGGTACAGCGCCAGCGTATCCAGCGTGGCTTTACGTAGTTGCTGGGCATCCTGACGAACGGTGATAGCATGTTGGTCAACGATGCAATAGATGCAATGGTAGTCATCCTGCATGCTCACCCACTGACGCAGCGCACCCATATAGTTGCCAATGGTCAATTCACCTGAGGGCTGTGCGCCACTAAAAACGATGGGCTTAGTCATTTTTTGATTCCTGATTTTCGCTATGCGGAAGCCCGAGAGCGGGCAGTAGTTCATTAATACGGTCGTAAATAACGTCGGGCTGGCTCAGCGCAATTGACTCACCGTAGTTGTAGCCATAGGTCAGGCCAACGGATGGGCAGCCAGCAGCTTTTGCCGCCTGAATATCATTACGTGAATCCCCGACGAAGAGCATTTGCTCAGGCTTGATGCCAAGCTTGCTTGCCACCAACAGCAACGGGTCCGGATGCGGTTTTTTGTTCTGTACATCATCACCACCAATGACCACGCTAAAGTATTTGGCAATATCCAGCGCATCAAGTAACGGCGCGACAAACGGGGTCGGTTTATTGGTCACCAGACCCAGCGGCAATCCGTTGGCATGCAGTGCGCCCAACGTGTCGGCGACATCAGGGAACAGGAACGTCCCCTCTTCGGCGACATCGCCGTAATATCTGTCGAACAGCTTGCGCAGAATTCGCACCTGTTCCGCAGCGGGAATATCATCATCAACAGGCGGTTTGCCCATCGTTTTACGTAAGGTCGCACGCTCCTGACGAGACCAGGCAAGCGCACGCTCCATCAACACATCGGCACCATTACCAATCCAGGTAATGACACGCTCTTCACCCGCCACCGGTAGCTCCAGCGCATACAGCGCCATATCGACCGCAGCGGCTAATCCCGGCGCGCTATCAACCAGCGTGCCGTCGAGGTCAAATGCTACGCCCCGAATGTCCTGAAATTTATCCATGACTTACCTTCGCCAGTTCATTGCGCATTTCATCAATGACTTTTTTGTAGTCTGGTTGGTCGAAAATAGCAGAGCCGGCGACAAACATATCCGCACCGGCAGCCGCAATTTCACCAATGTTGTTCACCTTGACGCCGCCATCCACTTCCAGACGAATGTCATAGCCAGACTCATCAATACGACGACGTACTTCACGCAGCTTATCCAGCGTTTGCGGGATAAAGGACTGTCCACCAAAACCTGGGTTTACAGACATCAGCAGGATCACATCCAGCTTATCCATGACATAGTCCAGATAGCTCAGCGGAGTGGCCGGGTTGAACACCAGCCCCGCTTTACAGCCATGCTCTTTGATCAGCTGCAAAGTGCGATCGACGTGTTCGGAGGCTTCCGGATGAAAAGTAATGATGCTGGCACCGGCCGCTGCGAAGTCAGGGACAATTCGATCAACTGGCTTCACCATCAGATGAACATCAATCGGAGCGGTGATCCCATATTTACGCAGCGATTTCAGTACCATCGGGCCGATGGTCAGGTTTGGCACGTAGTGGTTGTCCATGACGTCGAAGTGAACGACATCAGCACCCGCGGTCAGCGCTTTCGCGGTGTCCTCACCCAGGCGGGCAAAATCAGCCGACAGAATTGAGGGGGCAATCAAATACTGTTTCATCCGCTTCTCCTTGAGAATTATTTTTTCGCAGGCGTTGCGACTCCTGGTTTGTATAGCGCCAGCAGTTCGTTCACCTTTTTACGTGTGCCGCCGTTGCTGCTTATACTGCGCCGCACTTTGACCTGAAAATGTTTCGCCGCTCGATACCATTCACGGGTATCCGGCGTGTCATGATTCGAAATTAACACCGGGATCTGCTTACTGACCAGCTTTTCTGCCATCTCGGCCAGATGCGCCTGCTCTTTCGGGCTAAAGCTGTTGGTATGATACGCGGTGAAATTTGCCGTCGCCGAGAGCGGTGCATAGGGCGGGTCACAGTAGACCACAGAGTTGGTATCCGCGCGATCCATGCACTCTTCATAGGAGAGGCAATGGAACTCTGCATTTTGCGCTTTTTCGGCAAAATGGTACAACTCGGCTTCCGGGAAGTAGGGCTTTTTATAACGACCAAAGGGGACGTTAAACTCACCGCGCAGGTTATAACGGCATAACCCGTTATAGCCAAAACGGTTGAGATATAAGAACAGCACTGCACGTCGGAACGGGTCCTGGCAGGCATTAAATTCTTCCCGGAACTGGTAGTACACCTCAGCCTGATTCGTTTCAGGCATAAACAGCTCACGTGAAGCCTGCACATACTCATCGGTACGCGTCTTCACGATGTTATAGAGACTGATAAGGTCGCTGTTGATATCGGCAAGAATATAACGAGAAAAGTCGGTGTTGAGAAACACCGACCCGGCACCCACGAAGGGTTCAATCAGGCACTCACCCTGAGGTAAATGCCGTTTGATATCATCAAGCAGGGGGTATTTCCCCCCTGCCCATTTCAAAAAAGCGCGATTTTTTTTCATGCTGACTAACTAATTACACCTTCTCCGGCTGTGGAGAAAGCTCCGACAGCATCCTGCGCTTTAGTCTTTGTCCCGCAATTGGGCGAAACAGCAAACCATTGCAGAACATATCCTATCTTACTTCAAATCGGCCTGAACCTGGTGCAGCGGTTTTGCCCACGGGTTTTTCGCCTGAATGTCGGCGGGTAACGTAGACACTGCACGTTTCGCATCTTCTTTAGACGCATACACGCCCGTCACCAGAACATACCACGGTTGACCGTTACGCGTCGTCTGGTACACCACGTAGTTCTTCAGGTTCTCTTTCTTCGCCCAACCATTCAGGTTGTCGTAGTTAGAGGAACTGCTGAGCTGCAGCGTGTAGTGACTGGATGGCGCTGATTTTAACGCGCCAACGTTCCCTGCACTTTTCGCCCCACCCGCAACCGGTGTTGCTGTCGTTGGTGCAGGTGTTGCTGTCTGCTGAGCTGGCGCGGTGCTTGCCGTTGCTTTTGGCTCAGTTGACGCTTTAGGTGTCGCGGTTACCACTGGCGCTTTCGTTGTTGTCGTCGGCGCGGTCGCGGTCACAGTCGGTTTCGCCTGAGCGACAGGTTTTGGCTCTGCCGGCGTCGCTTTTACCGTGGTCTGCGGCTTGCTCTTCGGCTCAATAACAGCCTGTTTGCGTTCCTGATGCGCAGTTGCAGTACGTTCTGTTGGCTCAGTCTTCGCCGTCTGACGCCCTGCATTGCCATTGCGAACGGGTGCTACGGTAGCGGGTTCGGTTGGCAGCGTAGAGTTGACGACGACGTTGTTAACCTGTGCCTGACCTTGCGGCTGCGTCAGCGCATTGTTCAGATCGCCCTGAACTTCAACGCGCTGCTGACCTTCTGCTGTGGCAGGTGCCTGGCCTTGAGTTGGGGTAGAGGAAATCGGCGGCAGAGAAACATCCTGCTGCGTATTCCCAGCGGTCTGCTCAGCACCCGTCGCAGGCATTGTGGTGTTCGTCTGTTCCGTCGCATTGCTGCCAGAAAGATCGATGCTCTTCTCACCAGACGCAGCCTGCTCACTGGAAGAGGAAGATGAGGGGGCCTTCAGTGCGGAACCGATACCGACAATCAGCAGTAGCAGCACCAGAACACCCACACCCATCATAATGTACTGGCGGGAGGCTGGTTTACTGACCGCTTTTTTACGCTTGCGTGGGCGACGTTCTACACGTTCTTCATCCACAACATCGTCATCAGATTCATAGTCTTCTTCAATGTCCTGCTCTTCGTCACGCTCTTTACGTGCCCGCGCAGGACGGCGATCGTCGGCATCCAGATCAACATCATCAAAATTGATTTGCGGCTCATTATCGCGTTCAGACGATTGACGAGAACGACCAGTACGACGATCGCTGGGATCGGGTTTCAGCTCGTCTTCTGGTTTGAATTCATCCATTTAACACCCCACTCAAAGGTTAATGCATACGACTTTGCACATAACCTGAAGCTAAAAGACTTACGCTTTACAACGCAAGCCTGACCTTTCTTGTTGTTACGCCTGCTGGCAATCAGCAATCGCGTTAAGAACCACCTCGTGCGACACTCCGCCGCGCACTTCACTCTTCCCTATTGCCCGCGGAAGCACTAAACGAATCTCTCCCGCCAACACTTTTTTATCTCGCAGCATGTGCGGCAAATAAGCCTGTGTAGACATTTCACGCGGCCCATTCACCGGTAAACCTGCGCGCTGCAACAACGTAATAATGCGCTGCGTTTCAGCGGAGGTAAACTGACCCAAACGTTCTGACGTGCGGGCAGCCATTACCATACCTGCTGCGACGGCTTCACCATGTAACCAATTGCCATAACCCATTTCAGCTTCGATAGCATGGCCAAACGTGTGTCCCAGATTCAGTAAAGCACGTAAGCCCATTTCGCGCTCGTCTGCTGCGACAACTTCTGCTTTCAGCTCACAACAACGGCGAATACAGTACGCCATTGCCGGACCATCCAGACGTAATAATGCGTCCAGATTTTCTTCCAGCCAGCTGAAAAATTCACCGTCAAGGATGATGCCGTATTTGATCACTTCCGCCAGGCCCGATGCCAATTCACGCGCAGGAAGCGTTTTCAGACAGTCGAGATCCACCACCACGGAAGCCGGTTGGTAAAACGCGCCAATCATGTTTTTACCGAGGGGATGGTTTACGGCGGTTTTACCGCCTACGGAGGAGTCAACCTGCGACAACAGCGTTGTCGGGACTTGAATAAAACGCACACCACGCTGATAGCTGGCTGCTGCAAAACCGGTAAGATCGCCAATCACGCCGCCGCCAAGTGCGACCAGCGTGGTATCGCGACCATGCGGTTTTTGCAGTAACGCAGTGAAGACCGTATCCAGAACCGTCAGGCTTTTATACTGCTCGCCATCGGGAAGGATAACGCTATCAACGTTAACACCCGCCTGTTCAAGTACGCCGCGAACCTTATCGAGATAAAGGGGAGCCAGGGTTTCGTTGGTTACCAACATAACCTGATCGCCCGATTTCAGCGGTAAGAATGAAGCTGGCTCATTAAACAAACCAGCCGCGATGGTGATAGGGTAACTACGTTCCCCGAGAGTGACTGTAATCCTCTCCATTACGCGACATCCACCTTAGTTACTTGTACCCGCAGACGAGTGTGTATTCAGCCAGAATTAGTTGCTTTCCAACATATGAATAATCTGGTTTGCTACGACTTTCGCGCTCTGATCGTCGGTGCGAATGGTCACGTCGGCAATCTCTTCATACAGAGGGTTGCGTTCGTCAGCCAATGCTTCCAGAACTTCACGCGGCGGCGATTCTACCTGCAGCAGCGGGCGCTTCTTGTCACGTTGAGTACGTGCAAGTTGTTTTTCAATTGTCGTTTCAAGATAGACCACGACGCCACGCGCGGAAAGACGGTTACGTGTTTCACGTGATTTAACAGAGCCACCGCCAGTTGCCAGCACAATACCCTGTTTTTCCGTCAACTCGTTGATGACTTTTTCTTCGCGATCACGGAAGCCGTCTTCACCTTCTACATCGAAGACCCAGCCCACATCAGCTCCGGTTCGTTTCTCAATCTCTTGATCAGAATCGTAAAATTCCATATTGAGTTGTTGAGCTAACTGGCGCCCAATAGTGCTTTTTCCGGCACCCATAGGCCCAACCAGAAAGATATTGCGTTTCTCTGCCATTTTTTCGGTACTACTAAGACTATTCGTTAATGGTAAACCCGCTTCGCAGACACCCAGCGCAGCAGGACATGAACTGAAACCTCATAAGATATTGCGAGAGTCAGACTGAAAATTATCTCAATACTCAAGCGGGTTTGGCAACTGAATAAATCACCAAACCTTACGCATTTCTGGTCGTGGCAGGCATGCTACCCTGCAAACATCTGGCCTGACGACGTGTCGTGTAGCCAAATGACGCCAAATAAGCCTATGACACACCACCGGAAAGGCGAAGCGTATTCACTGCTGCATAAGTAAAGAAAAGTCCCGACACTCAAATCGGTACTCCTTGTATGCTAAATACACCCGCACGTCAAATCCCTGAAACGTGTTCAGCGCAAAAACAACGGGTTTTCATGCATAAGTTATTCTGTTGGGACCAGTCTGGGCGTGATAAAAACCACTAACTCACGCCGCTCATCTTCTTTACCATCATGACGAAAAAAATGGCCGAGCAACGGAATGTCACCGAGTAACGGCACACTGTCAGCTGCTGATTTATTTTTATGTGAAAAAATCCCGCCCAGCGCGATCGTTTCACCGCTCTTAACCTCCACCAGGGTTTCAATTTCCTGCTTATCAATGGCCAGCACTTCGCCATCCGCTTGCTGCAGCACCTGTCCGGGAACATTCTGGCTAATATGCAGTTTCAGTCTGATCCGCCCTTTCTGCAGCACGGTTGGCGTTACTTCCATCCCCAGCACCGCTTCTTTAAATTCGACGGACGTTGCGCCGCTTTCACCGCTGGAGACCTGATACGGGATTTCACTGCCCTGCTTAATACTGGCAGGTTGCAGATGAGAAGCCAGTAATCGAGGACTGGCAATAATATCGAGCTGCTGTTTTTGCTCCAGTGCAGACAACTCAAGCTCCAGCAAACGACCATTAATGCGGCCAATATTAAATCCCACCCGCGATGTTGCAGTAGACACGGAAAGATCGCTGGTCAGCGTGGTGACATTCCCCACCGCCCCTGGCTGCTGCGCATCTGCCAGCGACCACTTCACCCCCAGCTCACGCAAACTTTTTTCATTAATCGTGACGATGTGCGCCGCCAGTTCGACCTGCTCAACGGGCAAGTCCATTTGCGCCACCCACTGTTCCAGTATGTTTAGCGCAACAGGGTTGTCTCGCAGCAGTAGGCGGTTGGTACGTTTATCGACCGTTATACTTCCTTTAGCACTCAGCAGTTTTTCACCGGCTTTTGCCAGCTCAGTGGCATCCGCGTATTGCAAAATTATGCTGCGATGTTCCAGCGGCAAACCGGCCTGAATCCGCGCTTGTTCACTCTCCTGGCGGGCTGCATTTTCGTTTTGCCAGCGTACAGTATGCACATGCAGGATGTTTCCCTCCTGGCGTAACACCAGTCCGGCGCTTTTGACCACCGTCTGCAATGCCTGTTTCCACGGCACATCCGTCAGATGCAATGACAGCACGCCACTGACATCCGGTGACACCACCAGATTTTTCTTCTCCTGCACCGCCAGCGCCTGCAGCACCTGGACAACGGGAACATCATCCACCACCAGCGTCACGTTTTGTACCTTCCCGGCCAGCACGCTGGGTATTACGGTCATCAGCACGATGACTATCCACCGCTTCATTCGCCTCTCCTTGTCGTTGCCACTGCCACTGTGATGGCTCACAATCGCTCCCTGTGTCGATAGTTACGCTTTGGGCTGTCACCTGAGATACCCTCCAGATGTTATTCAAAACATCTCGCTGCTCGACCCTCCACCATTTGTGTTGACCATCCCGAATAAAACCAATTGAGCGTCCTCCCTGGATCACCGCCCCCTGATAACGCCATGCCGACAACTCAGCCATCCGGCAGTGATCCTCTGGCGGCTGAAAGGGATTGCGCATGCCGGTCAGCAGCAGCACGCTAAAACATGCGAACAGCCAGCGCTTAGTCATCATTCCGACGCTCCAGCTGTATCGTCAACAACACATCAGCATCTTCTGCACGAAGAGAAAACTGACTCGTACTCATCCCCTGTTCCGCCAGTTGGGCAAACACCTGTGGGACCGCATCCCACGCAGTTTTCAGCGCCAGTTCACCTCCCCGTGCGGAGGGCTGCCAGTGGATCAGACGTGTAAGAGAGGTTTGATATAGCAATGGGGAAAAAGGAACTGGCCTCGCTTCAGTGGGGGAAAAGGGTTTCCCAACCGATGACGCCAACAGATACAAATTGCGCCATTGATCTTGAATCGCCACGCGTTGGTGGTCTAATGCTGCCTGCTGCGCCTTCCGTTGCTGCTCTGCAGGATAAAGGCACAGCAGCGCAGCCGTGATCAGGACCAACATCCAGCCGCCCCAGCACAACAGTCGAAACCTCGGCGTCTGTGCTAACCAGCCATCACAAAGCGCCTGCATGCATAACGCTCCGTATCAGACGATAGTGAAACTGCCAGCGTCCCTGCGAATCTTGTCGCGTTTCCCCTGAGCTTGCCAATTGAAACCTGGGGTGTTTGCGTAGTTGCGTCTCCAGTCTCTGCAGTGCGGTAATGTTCAGCGTCAGCCCTGTCAGCGCCAGCGTATCCTGCTGCCAGGTCATTCCTGTTAACCACGCCTGTTCTGGCAGCAGCTCCGCCACCCCTTGTAAAACAGACTGCCAGCTTCGCATCTGTTCACGCCGTTTTTCTCTTTGTTGCGCCTGCTGCCATTGTTGTTGTCGCTGTTGCAGGTGCGGTTTGAGCGCTATCAGAGCTTCAGCCCGCGTTTTTTCGGCTTCTGACAACAGTAATTCGACCCGATTATCTACGCGAGAAAGCGCGTAATAACCCAATGCGATACCCACAATAGCCAGTAAAGATCCACTCAATAACGCTCCCCACCATTGCAGACAGGCATACCGCCGCGACTGACGCCAGGGCAAAAGATTGATGGTCGCCGTCATCAGTACACACCTCCCATCGCCAGCCCAAGCGCAACAGCAAAGTTGTGGCTTTCCGTAGGAATCGGTGGCTGGCGGACGGACACCGCATTTAAGGGATCAAAGCCACCGGTGTCACATAGCGCAATATCCGCAGGGTAAAGAGATAATGCCGCGGCAAGCGCGCCGATATCGTCAATTTCCCCCGTCGATTTACGTCCCCATGCCGTGCGGCTCGCCCAGAGCCATTGGGTATCATCGCGCCATGCCAGACATGATTGATACTTGGGTAAATAAGGCATTAATCGCTGCAAGGCGCTGGCATCCGGCGTAATGGCCGTAACCTGTACTTTCAGGGGATGCATCAGTGTCAGGAGTGCCGATATTTCTTTGCTTTGTGCCGCAGTCACGTTGAATGCCGGGCTTAGTGCGTCTTCGCTATAATCAAACTGCAGCGCATCCGGCTCCATATCCAGTTCACGAGCCATCGCCCCAGACAACCATGCCGTTTGCTCTGGTTCGCGCAGGATCATTGCCGGACGGGGTAACTTTTTTTGTAACGTCCTGTTGGCAGGAAAAGAAAGGTGAATATGGTGCCTGTGCGGTAGCTCACGGCTCCACGGCAGGAGCACCGCAGCGAGCTGTTCCGGCTCACGAATGTGGCCATCGACGACAACCTGATGTGCCAGCGGCATACGCCACCAGCGTTGTAGGACCCAACCGGACGCGTCACGAACGATAGCGACAGCCAACACGTCATGTTGCTGAATATGCAGACCAATTTTCCATATACGAAAAGCCATTGCTGATGATCTCCTTATCACCCGTTGCTTCAACGGGTATATCAATGCGTCTGGCTTGCCTTTATACTACCGCGCGTTTGTTTATAAACTGCCCAAATGCCACTAAATGGGAAATCTCCAGTGAAGTTCGTAAAGTATTTATTAATCCTTGCAGTATGTTGCATCCTGCTGGGAGCAGGCTCGATCTATGGCCTCTATCGCTATATCGAGCCACAATTACCTGACGTTGCGACGCTAAAAGATGTGCGTCTGCAGATCCCTATGCAGGTTTACAGCGCTGACGGCGAACTCATCGCGCAATATGGCGAGAAACGTCGAATTCCGGTCACGCTGGATCAAATGCCGCCGGTAATGGTTAAAGCCTTTATCGCTACAGAAGACAGCCGCTTCTATGAGCACCACGGGGTGGACCCGGTGGGGATCTTCCGTGCGGCCAGCGTCGCGTTGTTCTCCGGCCATGCCTCACAAGGGGCAAGTACCATTACCCAGCAGTTGGCAAGAAACTTCTTCCTGAGTCCGGAACGTACGCTGATGCGTAAGATTAAAGAAGTGTTCCTGGCTATCCGTATTGAGCAATTGCTGAGTAAAGACGAGATCCTCGAGCTTTATCTGAACAAGATCTATCTGGGGTATCGCGCCTACGGCGTGGGTGCTGCCGCGCAGGTCTATTTCGGGAAGACCGTTGATCAACTCAGTTTAAGCGAAATCGCGGTGATCGCCGGTCTGCCAAAAGCGCCGTCAACCTTCAACCCGCTCTATTCGATGGACCGGGCAACCGCGCGCCGTAACGTTGTACTGTCGCGTATGTTGAGCGAAAACTACATCACTCAGGCCCAGTACGATCAGGCGCGTAGTGAAGCGATCGATGCCAACTATCACGCGCCGGAAATCGCTTTCTCAGCCCCTTATCTGTCTGAGATGGTACGCCAGGAGATGTATAACCGTTATGGTGAAAAAGCCTATGAAGACGGGTATCGCATCACCACTACCATTACGCGCAAAGTCCAGCAGGCCGCCCAGCAGGCGGTACGTAACAACGTCATGGATTACGACATGCGCCACGGCTACCGCGGCCCATCAAACGTGCTGTGGAAAGTCGGCGAAGCCAGTTGGGATAGCAAGAAAATCACCGATACGCTGAAAGCGCTACCAACCTATGGCCCACTGCTGCCCGCGGTTGTCACCAGCGCCAACCCACAGGAAGCGACCGCAGCGTTGGCGGATGGAACATCGGTGTCATTACGTATGGAAGGTATGCGCTGGGCGCGTCCTTATCGTTCCGATACACAGCAAGGCCCGACGCCGCGTAAAGTAACTGATGTGGTTCAGGCCGGTCAGCAAATCTGGGTACGCCAGGTTGGCGACGCCTGGTGGCTGGCGCAAGTGCCGGACGTTAACTCCGCACTGGTTTCGATTAACCCGCAAAACGGCGCAGTGCTGGCACTGGTGGGTGGTTTTGATTTCAACCAGAGCAAATTTAACCGTGCGACCCAGGCATTACGCCAGGTGGGTTCGAACATCAAACCCTTCCTCTATACCGCCGCGATGGATAAAGGCCTGACGCTAGCAAGTATGTTGAATGACGTACCAATATCCCGTTGGGATGCCGGTGCAGGTTCTGACTGGCAGCCGAAAAACTCACCGCCGCAATATGCTGGCCCTATCCGCTTACGTCAGGGGCTGGGTCAGTCAAAAAACGTGGTGATGGTTCGTGCCATGCGCGCAATGGGTGTGGATTACGCGGCAGAGTATCTGCAACGTTTCGGTTTCCCGGCACAGAACATTGTGCATACTGAATCACTGGCGCTGGGTTCAGCCTCGTTCACTCCGCTGCAGGTTGCTCGCGGTTACGCGGTAATGGCGAACGGTGGATTCCTGGTCGACCCGTATTTCATCAGTAAGATTGAAAGCGATATGGGTGGCGTTATCTTTGAGGCGAAGCCAAAAATTGCCTGCCCGGAATGTGATATCCCGGTGATTTATGGCGATACGCAGAAGTCTAATGTACTGGAAAACAGTAACGTCGAAGATGTTGCGGTATCCCAGGAACAACAAAATGCCGCCGTGCCCATGCCACAGCTGGAACAAGCTAACCAGGCGCTGGTCGCACAAAGCGGAACGCAAGAATACGCACCACACGTCATCAACACGCCGCTGGCCTTCCTGATCAAGAGCGCGTTGAACACCAATATCTTTGGTGAACCAGGCTGGATGGGAACCGGCTGGCGTGCAGGACGTGATTTACAGCGCCATGACATCGGCGGGAAAACCGGGACCACTAACAGCTCGAAAGATGCATGGTTCTCCGGCTATGGCCCAGGAGTAGTGACCTCGGTATGGATCGGGTTTGATGATCATCGTCGCGATCTCGGACATACGACGGCATCCGGCGCGATCAAAGACCAAATCTCCGGCTACGAGGGCGGTGCGAAGAGTGCACAACCTGCGTGGGACGCCTACATGAAGAGTGTATTAGAAGGTGTTCCTGAGCAGCCGCTGACGCCACCACCGGGTATCGTTACAGTCAATATCGATCGTAGCACCGGCCAACTGGCGAACGGTGGTAACAGCCGTGCGGAGTATTTCATTGAAGGTACTCAGCCAACGCAACAGGCGGTACATGAGGTGGGGACAACCATTATCGATAATGGTGAGACGCACGAGTTGTTCTAATCTTTTGCCGGATGACGTTTCGCTTATCCGGCCTACATTTTCGGCGCAATCATTTGATATTGCTGGATGTTGTAGGTCGGATAAGGCGTCAGCCGACATTCGGCAACATAAACTACAATCGCCCTTGCCCTTTCAGCCATTCACGAACCAGGAACAGCGCGCTGACATTACGCGCTTCGTGGAAGTCAGGGTCTTCTAACAGATCCATCAAATGCGCCAGCGGCCAGCGCACCTGTGGCAATGGCTCAGGTTCATCACCTTCCAGCGACTCAGGATAAAGATCCTCTGCGACCACAATATTCATCTTGCTGGAGAAATAGGAAGGTGCCATGCTGAGTTTTTTCAAAAACGTCAGGTCCTTCGCACCGTATCCCACTTCTTCTTTCAGTTCCCGGTTAGCCGCTTCAAACACGCTTTCACCCGGATCGATTAACCCTTTGGAAAAACCAAGCTCGTAGGATTCGGTTCCGACCGCATATTCGCGAATGAGGATCAGGTGGTCATCCACAATCGGCACAATCATTACCGCTTCGCGCGTGGATGGGCGCATACGCTCATAAACACGACGTACGCCGTTGCTGAACTCAAGGTCCACGCTTTCGACTTTAAAGAGTCGGGATTGTGCGACGGTTTCCACTTTCAAAATCGTGGGTTTTTGTAATGATTTGCTCATCATGAGGATCTTTGCTGTGAAATCTGGGGTTATTGTGCGATATACAGCACGGTTTCGGCAATGTGAATTGCCGTTTATTTACATTTATGTAACGTACTAAAAGTTAATCCCTATTTCAAATTAAAAGTCAATAGGTTGAAATAACTCCAGGAATTTGCTGATATTCCGTTTTTGGTGATTTTGCTATTATTCGCATTTATTGGGCTGTACTTAAAGATGCTCAAGTTCAACTCCACACTTGCCGATAGCCAACCACAGAATCACGAATATTGAACAGGGTGCGACTGACCACGCCTGACAGACTAAGTAAGATGGGGAAAGCATGAGCACCATTCTGATTTTTTTAGCTGCTTTGCTGGCCTGCTCATTGCTTGCAGGGTGGCGATTCAGATCAAAATTCAGACAACAAAAATTACCGTTGAGCAACGTCTTCTCTGACGCCTCTAAGCGTAAACTAACACCTGAAGAACGTGGTGCGGTCGAAAACTATCTCGAAAACCTCAGTCAAATTCAGCAGGTGCCTGGCCCAACAGGTGCCAGTTCGGCACCGGTATCGTTAACCCTGAATGCCCAAAGTAATAGCGTCATCGTACTAACGCATTCAATTACGCGCTATGGCATCACCACCGACGATCCGAACAAATGGCGCTACTATCTCGACTCCGTCGAAGTCCATTTGCCCCCCTTCTGGGAACAATACATCAATGATGAAAACAGCGTTGAGCTGATCCACACCAATACGCTGCCGCTGGTTATCTCGTTGAACGGTCACACGCTGAAAGAGTATATGCAGGAAGCGCGTGGCTATGCGCTACAGCATACCGCGTCTACTCAGGCGTCCATACGCGGTGAAGAAAGCGAGCAGATTGAACTGCTGAATATTCGCCAGGAAACGCATGAAGAGTATGCGCTCAGCCGCCCGTCGGGATTGCGCGAAGCGTTACTGATTGCCGCATCATTCCTGCTGTTCTTTTTCTGTTTAATCATGCCAGACACGTTCGTACCGTGGACCGCCGGTGGCGCAGTGTTGCTGCTGGCTGCGGGTCTGTGGGGCCTGTTTGCACCACCGTCTAAAACGGCCTTACGAGAAATCCACTGTCTGCGTGGCACGCCACGTCGCTGGGGGCTGTTTGGTGAAAACGATCAGGAGCAAATTAATAATATCTCCCTGGGTATTATTGACCTGATTTATCCACCACATTGGCAGCCTTACATTGCACAGGACCTTGGCCAGCAAACGGATATTGATATCTATCTGGATCGCCATGTTGTCCGCCAGGGGCGTTTTTTATCGTTGCATGACGAGGTGAAAAACTTCCCGTTGCAGCACTGGCTACGCAGCGCCGTCATTGCCAGCGGTTCGTTGCTGGTATTGCTAATGCTGCTGTTTTGGGTCCCGTTGGATATGCCGATTAAACTTACGCTTTCCTGGATGAAAGGGGCGCAAACTATTGAGGCCACCAGCGTTAAGCAACTGGAAAAGGCAGGCGTACGCGTGGGCGATACGCTGCATCTGAGTGGCACGGGGATGTGTAACATCCATACTCAGGGGAGCTGGAACGCACAACCTGCGACACCTTTTATGCCATTTGATTGTTCGCAGATTATCTGGAATGACGCGCGCGCCCTGCCGCTGCCCGAGTCCGACCTGGTCAATAAGGCGACGGCGCTGACCCAAAGCGTTAATCGCCAACTGCACCCCAAACCCGACGATGACTCTCGCGTCAGCTCATCGTTACGCTCAGCCATTCAGAAGTCCGGCATGGTGTTGCTGGATGATTTTGGCGATATTGTCCTGAAAACCGCCGATCTATGTGCCGCCGAAGATGAATGCGTACGCCTGAAAAATGCCCTGGTTAACCTGGGTAACAGTAAGGACTGGAACGCTCTCGTTAAGCGAGCAAACGCCGGGAAACTGGATGGTGTAAATGTGCTGTTGCGCCCGGTAAGCGCCGAATCACTGGATAACCTGGTGAATACCTCTACGGCACCGTTCATTTCACGCGAGACCGCCCGGGCGGCTCAGGCACTGAATAGCCCTGCCCCCGGTGGTTTCCTGATTATCAGTGACGAAGGCAGCGACCTGGTTGATCAGCCCTGGCCGGCGACCTCGTTGTACGACTATCCGCCACAAGAACAATGGAACGCCTTCCAGCGTCTTGCCCAGATGCTTATGCAAACGCCATTTCGCGCTGAAGGGATTGTCACCAACATCTCGACCGACGCCAACGGTACCCAGCACATTGGCCTGCACCGAATCCCGGATCGTTCAGGTTTATGGCGCTATCTTGGCACCACGTTGCTGATGCTCTCCATGCTGGGATGCGCTATCTACAACAGCGTTCAGGCATTTAGACGTTACCAGCGTCATCGTTCCCGCATCACGGAGATTCAGGAATATTACGAGAGTTGCCTGAATCCAACGCTGATTGAGGCCCCAGAAAGCCTGATTCGATAACACGCCCGCGCGACGGAATATGCTACCCTGTCGCGCATCTTGTTTTCCTCTGGGGAGTTTCCATGCACATAGATATTGCCTGGCAGGACGTCGACACCGTTCTGCTGGATATGGACGGTACGCTGCTCGATCTGGCATTCGATAACTATTTCTGGCAAAAACTGGTGCCGGAAACCTACGGCACGCAACAGGGTATCTCTCCCCAGGAAGCCCAGGAATTTATTCGTCAGCAGTATCATACCGTACAGCATACGCTAAACTGGTACTGTCTGGATTACTGGAGCGAACGCCTGGGTCTGGATATATGCGCTATGACAACCGCACAGGGACCGCGCGCCGTACTGCGTGAAGATACGGTACCGTTCCTTGATGCCCTGAAAGCCAGCGGCAAACGTCGTATTTTGCTCACCAATGCGCATCCGCATAACCTGGCGGTGAAGCTTCAGCATACCGGTCTGGCCTCACACCTTGATTTATTACTTTCCACCCACACATTTGGTTATCCCAAAGAGGATCAGCGGTTATGGCACGCTGTCGCTGAAGAAACGGGAATGAGTGCAGAGAAGACGTTGTTTATTGACGACAGCGAACCCATTCTCGACGCCGCTGCTCAATTCGGCATTCGTTACTGCCTCGGCGTAACCAATCCCGACTCCGGTACAGCGGAAAAACAGTATGCACGCCATCCGTCACTCAATGACTACCGCCGACTGATCCCCTCACTGATGTGAAGGAGATGCCATGAAAGAGAAGCCCCTTGTCGAAGTCAGGCTGGATAAATGGCTGTGGGCAGCACGCTTTTATAAAACGCGCGCAGTCGCCCGCGAAATGGTTGAAGGCGGTAAGGTGCATTACAACGGGCAGCGCAGCAAGCCGAGTAAGATTGTCGAGCTAAATGCGACCCTCACCCTGCGCCAGGGTAATGACGAACGGACGGTCATTATTAAAGCCATTAGCGAGCAGCGTCGCCCGGCAACTGAAGCCGTTATGCTGTATGAAGAAACCGCGGAAAGCGTGGAAAAACGCGAAAAAATGGCGCTGGCGCGTAAACTTAACGCGTTAACCATGCCGCATCCGGACAGGCGACCGGACAAAAAAGAGCGCCGCGACCTGTTACGATTTAAACACGGCGACAGCGAGTGACTGTCACCTGCAAGAGAGATGATTATGCCGCAACATGACCAATTACATCGTTATCTGTTTGAAAACTTTGCCGTGCGCGGCGAGCTGGTAACCGTTTCACAAACCCTGCAACAGATCCTCGAAAATCATACTTACCCACAGCCGGTCAAAACCGTGCTGGCGGAGCTGCTGGTTGCCACCAGTCTACTGACCGCGACGCTGAAGTTTGCCGGTGATATCACCGTTCAACTGCAAGGCGACGGTCCGTTGAGCCTGGCGGTAATTAACGGCAACAACAACCAGCAAATGCGCGGAGTGGCTCGTATACAGGGTGATATCCCTGAAGATGCCGATCTGAAAACACTGGTTGGCAACGGCTACCTGGTGATCACCATTACACCGGAAGAAGGCGAACGCTATCAGGGCGTGGTCGGTCTGGAAGGTGACACGCTGGCGGCCTGCCTGGAAGATTACTTCATGCGTTCAGAACAGCTGCCAACGCGTCTGTTTATCCGTACTGGCGACGTCGACGGTAAACCTGCTGCTGGCGGTATGCTGTTGCAGGTCATGCCAGCGCAAAACGCACAGGCAGATGATTTCGATCACCTTGCTGCACTGACAGAAACCATCAAAGCCGAAGAGTTGCTGACGCTGCCAGCCAACGAAGTTCTGTGGCGTTTGTACCACGAAGAAGAAGTCACCCTCTACGATCCGCAGGATGTTGAGTTCAAATGTACCTGTTCACGCGAACGCTGCGCAGGCGCTCTGAAAACGCTGCCGGATGAAGAAGTTGACAGCATTCTGGCAGAAGAAGGTGAGATCGATATGCACTGCGATTATTGCGGTAGCCACTATCTGTTTAACGCCATGGATATTGCAGAGATCCGCAGCAACGCCTCCCCTGCCGATCCACAGGTGCATTAATCCCCGTTTTGCCCGGTGGCGCGCAGCTTTAAGGCCTACGGTAAAACTGTTGTAGGCCGGATACGGCGTTCGCGCCGCCATCCGGCAACAGATTCACTCATTGTAATAAGTCATTGGCAGTCTTTTGCCATTAATGGTGATATCCCGCCAGGCTCTGGGGGCCGAATCCAGTTGATGATTCGCCAGCGCCTGCAGCAGTTGCTCTTTATTGAATCCCTCCGGTAGTCGGGCTGTCGCAATCAACACCCATTTGTTCTCCTTAACGCCAAAGACCAGACTCTCCCCATCACCAAAAGCATACAATACTTGCTCGGACTGCCCATCCGCGTTGAGATCCTGATCCACCAATACACATGCATCCTGCTCGATACAGGAAGCGATCCGGTAGCGTTGTCCCTTTAAAAACGTCCAAAACGCGTCATCGGGCTTCTTGCTTCCCGGTGCAATCATCACCTTCGGCGCTAACTGCGTTGCCGTCAGCTCATTTACCGGATCGCGATGCCCTCGCAGAATGGCATTTAAATCACGCCTGCGTTTGCTGTCTTTGTTGAACGCATCATCTTTTTGTAATGCTTCTAGTGCGGCGCGACCGGGTTTTCCGCTGTGATCCAACATATACAGACTGACCTGGTCAGCCGTAATTTTCCCGCTGTAGTAGCGCCCCATATGGCTATTGACGCTAATACGCCAGACATCAATGACCGGCGACGTCAGCAGAATCAACAGGCCCAATGTCAGGAGCGAAACGCCAAGAATGACTTTTCCCTGAATATCGAGCGGGTTGCCTCCCGCGCGCAAAATACTGACCAGGTAGCCGAGGGACCACACCAGTAATACAAAGACCACCAATGCGCCATACAACCGCTCAGGCGTCCAGCCATACTGATGAATTCTCAGCCACATTGCCCAACCGGCAATCAGCATATAGAGAGGAGCAACAACCAGTGAAGCGTTAATCAAATAACGTAATGCACCAGGATAAGGTAACGCCTCTTTGTGCGGCTCGCGCACGATGGCCATCAGCAACAGGAAGATCAGCGTCAACGTGGACATCAGGCCAGCCGCTGACACGCGCTGTGAGATAGCATCCAGTCCGGTGAAAGGCAGGGTCAGCATAAACATCAGCGCTAACAGTGCAACCAGTGGGAGTAAACCTGTGGCAAGGAACGTCAGCAACTTTTGCACCGCAGCAACCAGGCGCGACTGCGTACGCGCCAGCACCACTGCCAGTGCAGTGATCAGGCCAAGCGCCAGATAGACAAACCAGTCAGTCTCAAAGAAAAGCGTGTTGAAGAAAGTGATTCCGACCAGTTGAAACATTTCACTCCACAGCAGGAGCACCAGCCAGAACAGGCCGTTGGCCACAAAAGCGATCAGCAACGTCAGCGAGTTAAGCCACAGGTAGGTATAAAACTGTGGATAGCGAGCCTGTTCACGACGGGCGTGAAGTTGATATTGAATCCACGGCAAAGCCAGCATCGCCATCAACAATAAGCGCCAACCGTAGGCAAAAAAAATGTCATCCTGTCGCCATCTGTCACTGTCCGCCGCACTCCACTTCAGCCACACACTCATCGCCAGCACAACCACGCAGATCAGCGCCATCCAGCACCATAGCGCACGTTGCTTAAATGAGACGACAGTCAGCAAAAGCGCGGAGGAGAGTGCAATCGTTACGGGCATCCCGTAGAACAGCCAGTCACTGTTCTGCGGCGCAAGATACGCCATCAGCAGGTAGCACACACACCCTTGTAGCAGTCCGATAAAGACCATGCCCCAGCGGGTCGTTGGTGAAAGCTCAACACTGTCCATGTCGTTTTCCAGAAAGAAGATAAAATCTAATTATCGCATCAACTTCACAAATATGAGTATTCGTCAGCCCATTTCGGACCTCAGCTGCGCGAGGTGAATCGATATTGTTTATGTTTGAGTTACGTTTATTTCTTACATGAATGCGATTACACTCACAAGATTCCCGCCAAAAACACTCTCTATTAACGTTTTAAGAACATTTTCCACAACAAAAAAGGGTTTCCTGCCATAATATCCGCCTCTTTGTGACAGGAGTCGCAGCGTATTCGGTTATTCGTGGAATTACCGAATGCGTAAATCTATGAGCCTTGTCGCGGTTAGCAATCCCTAAAAAACCTTACTATTCCAGGTAATACATATTGGCTAAGGAGCAGTGAAATGCGTGTGAACAACAGTTTAACCCCGCAAGATCTCAAGGCTTATGGTATCAATGACGTTCAGGATATCGTTTACAATCCAGACTACGACACGCTTTATCAGGAAGAACTTGATCCAAACCTGGAAGGTTATGAGCGTGGCGTGTTAACGAATCTGGGCGCCGTTGCAGTTGATACCGGTATCTTTACCGGACGTTCGCCAAAGGATAAGTACATTGTCCGTGACGACACCACACGAGACACGCTCTGGTGGTCCGACAAAGGTAAAGGTAAGAACGACAACAAACCGCTTTCCCAGGAAACCTGGCAGCATTTGAAAGGGTTAGTCACCCATCAACTCTCCGGCAAACGTCTGTTTATCATTGATGCTTTCTGCGGTGCTAATGCGGATACCCGTCTTTCCGTGCGCTTCATTACTGAAGTCGCCTGGCAGGCACATTTTGTCAAAAACATGTTCATCCGCCCGAGCGACGAAGAACTGGTTGATTTCAAACCTGATTTCATCGTGATGAACGGTGCAAAATGCACTAACCCACAGTGGAAAGAACAAGGTCTGAACTCCGAAAACTTCGTGGCGTTCAACCTGACTGAACGCATTCAGTTAATTGGCGGCACCTGGTACGGCGGCGAGATGAAGAAAGGTATGTTCTCCGTCATGAACTACCTGCTGCCGCTGAAAGGCATTGCATCGATGCACTGCTCAGCAAACGTCGGTGAAAAAGGTGATGTGGCAGTCTTCTTTGGTCTGTCCGGTACCGGTAAAACCACGCTGTCCACTGACCCGAAACGCCGCCTGATTGGCGATGATGAGCATGGCTGGGATGACGACGGCGTATTTAACTTCGAAGGCGGTTGCTACGCGAAGACCATCAAACTGTCTAAAGATGCTGAACCGGAAATCTACAACGCGATCCGCCGTGATGCCCTGCTGGAAAACGTCACCGTGCGCGAAGATGGCTCCATCGATTTCGATGATGGTTCCAAAACCGAGAACACCCGCGTTTCCTACCCGATTTATCACATCGACAATATCGTTAAACCGGTGTCAAAAGCGGGCCATGCAACTAAAGTCATCTTCCTGACCGCTGACGCATTTGGCGTACTGCCACCGGTTTCTCGCCTGACGGCCGATCAAACGCAGTATCACTTCCTGTCTGGCTTTACCGCCAAACTGGCTGGTACCGAGCGTGGCGTTACTGAGCCAACGCCAACCTTCTCTGCCTGTTTCGGCGCAGCATTCCTGTCACTGCACCCAACGCAGTACGCAGAAGTGCTGGTAAAACGCATGCAGGCGGCTGGCGCACAGGCTTATCTGGTTAACACCGGCTGGAACGGCACCGGCAAACGTATCTCAATCAAAGATACCCGTGCCATTATCGATGCCATCCTGAACGGGTCGCTGGATGATGCGGAAACGTTCCGTCTGCCGATGTTTGACCTGGCAATCCCAACCGAACTGCCGGGCGTGGATACACGTATTCTCGATCCGCGTAATACCTACGCATCCCCGGAGCAGTGGCAGGAAAAAGCCAATGCTCTGGCGAAACTGTTTATTGAGAACTTCGAGAAGTACACCGACACGCCTGCGGGCGCCGCGTTAGTCAGCGCCGGTCCGAAGCTGTAAAGTGCCGGATGGCGGCTTCGTCTTATCCGGCCTACTGCAACGGATAAGCGCAGCAACATCAGGCGGTTAGCGAAATAAAAAGGGAGGCATTTAGCCTCCCTTTTCTACGCGTCTTTCGTTGTCCCCTGCGCACGCGTGAAGGGCACCGGAAGCCAGGCGCGTATCGACAGCCCGCCCCGTTCACTGGTACCAATTTCCAGCATACCGTTATGGTTATCGATAATACGCTGCACAATCGCCAGTCCCAGGCCCGTGCCGCTGGTGCTACGCGCGCTATCGCCGCGTACAAACGGCTGGAACAGGTGTTGACGCTGTTCCGGTTTGATACCCGGCCCGTCATCTTCGACCTGGAACCAGGCGCGATGCGGTTCCATACCGCTGCTGACCTTAATCCAGCCATTACCGTAGCGGGCGGCGTTAACCACCATATTAGCAACCGCGCGTTTGATAGACAGTGGGTGCATCTTCACCTGAATGACGCCAGGACGTAATGCAGTATCAATTTCACGCTCGTAACCACTTTCTGCCGCGATCACTTCACCTAATACCGAGTTCAGATCGGCCATCTCCATCGGCATCTCCTGACCCGTTCGCAGATAATCGATGAACTGTTCAATAATGGCATTACACTCTTCGATATCCTTGTTGATAGACTCCGCGAGGTATCCATCTTCTTCACCCATCATTTCCGTCGCCAGACGGATACGCGTAAGCGGGGTGCGTAAATCATGGCTCACGCCCGCCATTAGCAGTGTACGGTCATCGGCCAGTTGTTTTACGCCGGCGGCCATATGGTTGAAGGCTCGGGTAACGGAGCGCACCTCAGAGGCGCCATACTCGCGCAGCGGCGGCGGAATAATGCCTTTCCCCACCTGTAACGCCGCATGTTCAAGATCCACCAACGGCCGGTTCTGAATACGGATAAATAGCCACGCGCCACCGATAGCCAGTAGCATGATCGCCAGCGTATAGCGGAACAGCGGTGAGAAGTCACCCTGATGGATTTCAGTGAGCGGCACGCGTACCCAGATGTTGGGCGACAGCCAGGTTTTCAGCCAGACGACAGGCGAGCTCTTGTTGACCTCAACACGTACTTCCGTTGGACCACCCAACTGCTGCGCCATCTGATGGCTTAAGAATTCATAGTGTTGCGCCCAACGCAGACCCGCTTCTTCAGCGGCTTCGTTGGAATAGAGGGAAATACCGAGCTCACGGTAAATTTCCCGACGGAATGCAGGTGGCACTACCAGTTGCGTACCGTCCTCCAGTTGCAGTTTATCAGTCATCAGCATACGGACTTCGTAGGCCAGGACCTTATTAAACTGCTGGAGGCTCGGCAGAATCGCGAAGTTCAGCACCACAAGGTAGGTCGTCACCAGGCTTGCAAACAGCAAGGTGACGATAAGCAATAACGTGCGAGCAAACGAACTTCGTGGCGAGAAGCGCATTCGCCTCATGCTTTAGAACCGTCCGGAACAAAAACGTAGCCCAGACCCCATACGGTCTGAATATAACGAGGATGAGCCGGGTCTTCTTCCACCATACGACGCAGACGAGAAATCTGCACGTCGATGGAACGTTCCATCGCGGAGTACTCACGACCACGCGCCAGGTTCATCAGTTTATCGCGGGACAGCGGTTCACGTGGGTGGCTTACCAACGCTTTCAGCACCGCAAATTCACCGCTGGTGAGCGGCATCGGCTCATCTTCGCGGAACATTTCACGCGTCCCCAGGTTCAGCTTAAACTTACCGAAAGCGATAACGGCTTCTTCCTGAGAAGGCGCGCCCGGCAGTTCGTTCGCCTGACGACGCAACACCGCGCGAATACGCGCCAGCAGTTCACGTGGGTTAAAGGGTTTCGGGATGTAATCGTCAGCACCGATTTCCAGCCCAACGATACGGTCAACCTCTTCGCCCTTCGCCGTCACCATAATGATCGGCATTGGGTTGCTTTGACTGCGCAGGCGGCGGCAAATTGACAGGCCATCTTCCCCTGGCAGCATTAAATCCAGAACCATCAAGTGGAAGGACTCACGGGTCAGCAGACGGTCCATCTGCTCAGCGTTTGCGACGCTTCGAACCTGGAAGCCCTGCTCGGTCAGATAACGTTCCAGAAGCGCACGCAAGCGCATGTCGTCATCGACCACCAGAATCTTATAGTTCTCTTGCATTGTTATTACTCCCAAAGGTTCGCAACAATTAAGTGTATATTCTTAAGAAAGCTCGCGTGAGTCACCAGCAAATTCTGGTATGAATTCCAGGCTAAATTGTTACAAAGCATATTAAACAGCAGCTTAAGTATACAATGTTTCTCGCAATACATTATTTATTCTGTTGATATGCTCATGTAATACTAATTGTGCGCATCATCACAGAGTCGAAGGTAAAACAATAAGATGAAAACGCCCCTGATAACCCGTGAAGGGTATGAAAAACTCAAACAAGAGCTCAATTATCTCTGGCGTGAAGAGCGCCCGGAAGTCACCAAGAAGGTTACCTGGGCCGCAAGTCTGGGCGACCGCAGCGAAAATGCTGACTACCAGTATAATAAAAAGCGCCTGCGCGAGATCGACCGTCGCGTCCGTTATTTGACCAAGTGCATGGAGAATCTGAAAATTGTCGATTACTCCCCGCAGCAAGAGGGCAAAGTCTTCTTTGGCGCGTGGGTCGAGATTGAAAACGACAATGGCGATATCCGCAAATTCCGCATTGTTGGCTACGATGAAATTTTTGGCCGTAAGGATTACATCTCTATCGATTCCCCCATGGCGCGTGCGCTGCTGAAAAAAGAGGTCGGCGATCTCGCGGTGGTGAACACCCCTGCCGGGGAAGCCAGCTGGTACGTCAATGAGATCGAATACGTGAAGTGAGACCGGAACAATCCGAAGCCCCTGTAGATGACTGGCATTTTTGCCAGTCAGTCCGTATAACTATCCCCTGATTTTTTATCCTATAGACGAAGCTATCCATGATGAATGATTCTTTCTGCCGCATTATCGCAGGTGAAATTCAGGCTCGTGCAGAACAGGTAGAAGCTGCCGTTCGCCTGCTTGACGAAGGGAACACCGTGCCGTTTATCGCACGTTATCGTAAGGAAATCACCGGCGGTCTGGATGATACGCAACTGCGTAATCTGGAGACCCGTCTGGGGTATCTGCGTGAACTGGAAGACCGCCGTCAGGCGATCCTGAAATCTATCGGCGAGCAAGGCAAACTGACCGACGACCTGGCAAACGCTATCAACGGCACGTTAAGTAAGACCGAACTCGAAGACCTTTATCTGCCGTACAAACCTAAACGCCGCACCCGTGGGCAAATCGCCATTGAGGCCGGACTGGAGCCGCTGGCAGACCTGTTGTGGAACGCGCCGTCTCACGACCCGGAAACAGAAGCGGCCAAATACCTCAACGCCGACAACGGTGTGGCGGATACCAAAGCGGCCCTTGACGGTGCACGTTACATCCTGATGGAACGCTTCGCTGAAGATGCCGCACTGCTGGCGAAAGTGCGTGACTACCTGTGGAAAAACGCGCATCTGGTTTCCACCGTGGTAAGCGGTAAAGAAGAGGAAGGCGCGAAATTCCGCGACTACTTCGATCACCACGAACCGATTTCTACCGTGCCGTCTCACCGTGCGCTGGCTATGTTCCGCGGCCGTAACGAAGGCATCTTACAGCTGTCTCTAAATGCCGATCCGCAGTTCGATGAGCCACCGAAAGAGAGCCACGGCGAGCAAATCATTCAGGATCACCTTGGCCTGCGACTGAACAACGCACCGGCAGACAGCTGGCGTAAAGGCGTTGTCAGCTGGACATGGCGCATTAAGGTGCTGATGCACCTCGAAACCGAACTGATGGGCACTGTGCGCGAACGCGCGGAAGATGAAGCAATCAACGTCTTTGCCCGTAACCTGCACGACCTGCTGATGGCGGCCCCGGCCGGACTGCGCGCCACAATGGGTCTCGATCCGGGCCTGCGTACCGGTGTAAAAGTGGCTGTTGTTGACGGTACCGGCAAGCTGGTCGCCACCGACACTATTTATCCACATACCGGTCAGGCTGCCAAAGCCGCCGTTGCCGTTGCAGCGTTATGTGAGAAGTACAACGTAGAGCTGGTAGCCATTGGTAACGGTACGGCGTCGCGCGAAACCGAACGTTTCTTCCTCGACGTACAGAAGCAATTCCCGCAAGTGACCGCACAGAAAGTGATTGTCAGTGAAGCCGGGGCATCGGTTTACTCTGCCTCTGAACTGGCGGCGCTGGAGTTCCCGGACCTCGATGTGTCGCTGCGTGGCGCAGTATCTATTGCTCGCCGTCTGCAGGACCCGTTGGCTGAACTGGTGAAAATCGACCCGAAATCTATCGGTGTGGGCCAGTATCAGCACGACGTTAGCCAGACCCAGCTTGCCCGTAAGCTGGATGCGGTGGTGGAAGACTGCGTAAATGCCGTCGGCGTTGATCTGAACACCGCCTCCGTCCCCCTGCTGACCCGCGTTGCCGGCCTGACCCGCATGATGGCGCAAAACATCGTCGCCTGGCGTGATGAGAACGGCCAGTTCCAGAACCGTCAGCAGTTGCTAAAAGTCAGTCGTCTGGGGCCAAAAGCCTTTGAACAGTGCGCGGGCTTCCTGCGTATCAACCACGGCGACAACCCGCTGGACGCTTCCACGGTTCACCCGGAAGCCTACCCGATAGTGGAACGCATTCTGGCCGCCACCGAGCAATCGCTGCGTGACCTGATGGGCAACAGCGACGCGCTGCGTCATCTCAAAGCGTCCGACTTCACCGACGAACGCTTCGGGGTGCCGACCGTCACCGACATCATCAAAGAGCTGGAAAAGCCGGGCCGCGATCCGCGTCCTGAGTTTAAAACCGCGCAGTTTGCCGATGGCGTAGAAACCATGAACGATCTGCTGCCGGGAATGATTCTGGAAGGCGCAGTCACCAACGTCACCAACTTCGGCGCGTTTGTTGATATCGGCGTTCATCAGGATGGTCTGGTGCATATCTCTTCACTGTCGAATAAGTTCGTCGAAGATCCACACACCGTGGTGAAAGCGGGCGACATTGTGAAGGTGAAAGTGCTGGAAGTTGACCTGCAGCGTAAGCGTATCGCGCTGACCATGCGTCTGGACGAGCAGCCGGGCGAAACCAATGCGCGTCGCGGCGGTGGGAATAACGAACGCACTCAGGGCAATCGCCCGGCACCAAAAGCGGCGAAACCGCGTGGTCGTGAGGCACAGCCTGCGGGCAACAGCGCGATGATGGATGCGCTGGCGGCGGCAATGGGTAAAAAGCGCTAAGTTTAAACCATGTGCCGGATGGCGGCGTAAACGCCCTGTCCGGCCGGGTTGGCCCAATTAATGTGTATGTCGGATAAGGCGCTGAAACATCACCATCCGGCATATTTAATCTATTTCCCGCTTTTTCTTACAATATATTTATCACTTCATTAACAGATGAAACCTTAATTAAACATTAAGAATGTCAATAATTACGGCCCCAAATAATCTATTCCAAACCAGAATAAATGTTGAGGCATATCAAAATTGGCGCAAATTATTATCTAATTCCACATTCCGTCACACTTATTCTATTGATGATAGAAACCATTCTCATTATCATTGTTCTGTTGATTATTTACTCTTTCCTTACGTTGGCTAATCATCTGGTCTCATGCCGCCCTGTCGCCCCATGAGGTAATCATCCAGTTAGCGAGATATAAGTAGGTCCCTATGCAATTCACTCCTGACAGTGCGTGGAAAATTACCGGTTTTGCTCGTGAAATCAGCCCGGCTTATCGACAGAAACTGTTATCCCTCGGCATGCTGCCCGGGTCGTCCTTCAATGTGGTTCGCGTCGCCCCGCTCGGCGATCCTATCCATATTGAAACGCGTCGTGTAAGTCTGGTATTGCGTAAGAAGGATCTGGCGTTATTAGAAGTGGAAGCGGTTTCCTGTTAATACAGTGAGTCTATAAAAATGAAAAAACTAACCATTGGTTTAATTGGTAATCCTAATTCCGGCAAGACAACTTTATTCAACCAGCTCACCGGCGCGCGCCAGCGTGTGGGTAACTGGGCTGGTGTGACCGTCGAGCGTAAAGAAGGTCATTTCGCGACCACTGACCATCAGGTCACGCTGGTCGATTTACCCGGCACCTATTCTCTGACGACGATCTCATCTCAAACCTCTCTCGATGAGCAAATTGCCTGTCACTACATTTTAAGCGGTGATGCGGATCTGTTGATCAACGTGGTCGATGCTTCAAACCTTGAACGCAACCTCTACCTGACGTTGCAACTGCTTGAGCTGGGTATTCCCTGCATCGTCGCACTGAACATGCTGGATATTGCTGAGAAACAGCAAATCCGTATCGATATCGACGCCCTCTCCGCTCGTCTTGGCTGCCCGGTGGTTCCGCTGGTTTCCACCCGCGCCCGGGGCATTGAAGCACTGAAGCTGGCGATCGATCGCTACAAAGAAAACGACACCGTCGAGCTGGTCCATTATGCCCAGCCACTGCTGCAAGAAGCTGATACCCTCGCCGATGCGATGGCTAAAGATATGCCGCTTAAACAGCGCCGCTGGCTGGGCCTGCAGATGCTGGAAGGCGATATCTACAGCCGTGCTTACGCCGGTGATGCCGCGCAAAATCTGGATGCTGCCGTTGCACGTCTGAGCGAAACAATGGACGACCCGGCGCTGCATATTGCCGATGCGCGTTACCAGTGCATTGCCGCTATCTGCGATACCGTCAGTAATACCCTGACGGCAGAGCCGAGCCGTTTCACCACCGCGGTAGATAAAATTATCCTCAACCGCTTCCTCGGTCTGCCGATTTTCCTGTTCGTGATGTACCTGATGTTCCTGCTCGCCATCAACATTGGCGGCGCGCTGCAACCGTTGTTTGATGTTGGCTCCGTAGCGCTCTTTATCCATGGTATTCAGTGGATTGGCTATACGCTACATTTCCCGGATTGGCTAACCATCTTCCTGGCCCAGGGCCTTGGCGGCGGGATTAACACCGTCCTGCCGCTGGTACCGCAAATCGGCATGATGTACCTGTTCCTCTCCTTCCTTGAAGACTCAGGTTACATGGCACGCGCCGCGTTTGTGATGGACCGACTAATGCAGGCGCTGGGACTGCCGGGCAAATCGTTCGTCCCGCTGATCGTCGGCTTTGGCTGTAACGTACCATCAGTGATGGGCGCACGTACGCTGGACGCCCCGCGTGAGCGTCTGATGACCATCATGATGGCACCGTTTATGTCCTGTGGCGCACGTCTGGCGATTTTCGCTGTCTTTGCCGCCGCGTTCTTTGGTCAGAACGGCGCGTTGGCGGTCTTCTCGCTGTACGTACTGGGTATCATCATGGCGGTGTTGACCGGCCTGATGCTCAAACACACCATCATGCGTGGCGAAGCTACACCGTTCGTGATGGAGCTTCCGGTGTACCACGTGCCGCACATTAAGAGTCTGATCATTCAAACCTGGCAACGTCTGAAAGGCTTCGTTCTGCGTGCAGGTAAAGTCATCATCATCGTCAGTATTTTCCTCAGCGCCTTTAACAGCTTCTCACTGAGCGGAAAAATCGTCGACAACATTAACGACTCCGCGTTGGCCTCCGTCAGCCGCGTTATTACGCCGGTGTTCAAACCGATCGGCGTACATGAAGATAACTGGCAGGCAACCGTCGGTCTGTTCACCGGCGCGATGGCAAAAGAAGTGGTTGTTGGGACACTTAACACGCTCTATACCGCGGAAAATATTCAGGAAGAAGAGTTCAATCCGGCAGATTTCCACCTCGGTGACGAGCTGCTCGGTGCGGTGGATGAAACCTGGCAAAGCCTGAAAGACACCTTCAGCCTGAGCGTGCTGGCCAACCCTATCGAAGCCAGTAAAGGTGACGGTGAGATGGCTACCGGCGCAATGGGCGTGATGGGCGAGAAATTCGGCAGCGCTGCTGCGGCATACAGCTACCTGATTTTCGTGCTGCTGTATGTACCGTGCATTTCAGTGATGGGCGCCATCGCACGTGAGTCCAGCCGCGGCTGGATGAGCTTCTCGATTCTGTGGGGTTTGAACATCGCCTACTCTCTGTCGACGCTGTTTTATCAGACGGTCAGCTACAAAGAGCACCCGACCTACAGCCTGGTGTGCATTTTAGCCGTCATCCTGTTTAACATCGTGTTGCTGGGTCTGCTACGTCGCGCTCGCAGCCACGTGGACCTCGCGCTGCTGGCGACCAACAGGACGGCAAATTCCTGCTGTTCAAGCACCACTGGCGATTGCCACTAAGGTTATCGACGATGGCATCGCTTATTCAGGTTCGTGATTTACTGGCTCTGCGGGGGCGCATGGAGGCGAAGCAAATTAGCCACACGCTGCATACCCCGCAGCCCATGATTGACGCCATGCTGAATCAGTTAGAAAAGATGGGCAAAGCGGTGCGGATTCAGGAGGATGCCGAGGGGTGTCTGTCCGGAAGCTGCAAAAGCTGCCCGGAAGGTAAAGCCTGCCTGCGCGAGTGGTGGGCTTTGCGCTAATCAGCTGCTCTTTGCCGGATAGCGCTACGCTTATCCGGCCTACAAATGATGCAAACGTCCAGGCCGGATAAAGCGTTTACGCTGATATCCGTTACTTTAGAAACAATTCAGTTTCTGTTTTAACGCCACCAGCGCGGCGCAAAACTCTGTAGGATGTGAGATAAACGGCGCATGCGCGGCTTTGGCAAACACTAAAGATTCGCTCAGTGGCCACTGCGCATCAAGCATCGGGACAACCTTGCGCGGAACCAAACCATCAAGATAACCGTACATCCGCAGGAAAGGCATATCCACAGAGCATAACGGCTCACACAGATCGACCGTTTTCAGGATCTCCAGTCCGCCATTAAGCACCGCGACGTCTGGCATGGGTAAAGCCAGCACCGTTTTCTTCAGCGCTCTCGCATCCTGACGCGCCGTTTCCGTGCCCATCGTTTGTAGTGCAAGAAAACGTTCCACCGTACGCTGGAAATCTTCGCTCAACTGCTGCTGGAAGCCTGCCAGCACTTCCGGCTTAATGCCCGGCCATTCATCGTGCGCGCTAAAGCAAGGAGAAGACGCGACGGTCACCAACGCCTGAACACGCTCAGGGTGCGTTAACGCCACCTGGCTTGCGACCAGCCCGCCAAGACTCCAGCCGAGCCAGATAGCCTTCTTCGGCGCCTGTCTTAATACCCGTTCAGCCATCTCTTCCAGCGACATCGCGCCAAAACCCTGACTACGGCCAAATCCCGGTAAGTCGACAAGATGCAGTGTAAAATGCGAGCTCAGTTCCTCGCTTATGCAATGCCACACCTCTGCATTCAGTCCCCATCCGTGCAGCAGCACAAGATGGCAATTTCCCGAACCCTGGGTCTGCCACCAGATGTCATTCATCAGTTACTGTTCTCTTTTAGCTAACAAGGATGTCTCTATGCTAACAGTACCAGGATTATGCTGGCTATGCCGAATGCCGCTGAGGTTGGGGCATTGGGGGATTTGCTCAGTCTGCACACAGGCAATACGCCAGCACGACAGTCTGTGCCCGCAGTGCGGACTACCGGCCATTCACACCTCGGTTCCCTGTGGTCGTTGCCTACAAAAACCACCGCCGTGGCAGCGCCTGGTTTCAGTCAGCGACTATGTTCCTCCAGTAAGAGGGCTTATCCACCAGCTTAAATTTTCACGACGCAACGAAATAGCCCCTGCGCTTGCACGTCTGCTGTTGCTGGAGGTATTGCAGGCCCGACGCACTCACGGTTCCCCCCTGCCAGACAGGCTCATCAGCGTACCGCTCTGGCAACGTCGTCATTGGCGCAGGGGATTTAATCAAAGTGACTTGCTATGCCGTCCTTTGGCACGTTGGCTGGGCTGTGACTGGAACAGCCAGGCCATAACACGGGTGCGGGCGACCGATACACAACACCATCTCAGCGCCCGGCTACGCAAACGTAACCTGAAAAACGCCTTTTGCCTTGAATTGCCGGTGCAGGGACTCCATATGGTTATTGTGGATGATGTCGTCACTACCGGAAGTACCGTCGCGGAAATCGCGCAGCTGCTTTTACGCAACGGCGCGGCGACTGTCCAGGTATGGTGCCTGTGTCGAACCTTGTAGAGCCTCGATGATGGGCGTATTATAACCAAGTAAAATAGTCAACTATTAGGCCATTACTATGATCCATATTTCCGATGCTGCACAAGCGCACTTTGCCAAACTGCTGGCAAATCAGGAAGAAGGGACACAAATCCGCGTATTTGTGATCAATCCCGGCACGCCTAACGCTGAATGTGGCGTTTCTTATTGTCCGCCGGACGCCGTGGAAGCAACCGACACCGCCATTAAATTTGACCTGCTGACCGCATATGTTGATGAACTGAGCGCACCGTATCTGGAAGATGCAGAAATCGATTTCGTCACTGACCAATTAGGTTCTCAGCTGACCCTGAAAGCACCGAACGCAAAAATGCGCAAAGTTGCCGATGATGCGCCGTTGATGGAACGCGTGGAGTACATGCTGCAATCGCAGATCAACCCACAGCTGGCTGGCCACGGTGGCCGTGTCTCCCTGATGGAAATTACCGATGAAGGCTTCGCCATTCTGCAGTTTGGCGGCGGCTGTAACGGTTGTTCAATGGTCGACGTTACGTTGAAAGAAGGTATCGAAAAACAGCTATTGGCTGAATTCCCCGAACTGAAGGGCGTTCGTGATTTAACCGAACACCAGCGTGGCGAGCACTCTTACTACTAACGACCAGACCAGTAGAGTATTCGCAGCCCCGATAAGACACATCAGCGTCGTCATCGGGCATTGATGCCGGATAGTCGCGTTAACGCGTTATCCGGCCTTCTACCTAACCGGGCCAACATTCCTCTGTTACATTCCTGCAATAAAACCCTCCATAATTTGACCAGCTTCTCATAATTTAAATTTTGCCTGCCCAGGTGATTTTCAAGCACAGCATGTTACCCGTATCATTCGTATCAGCACCCAAGACGCATATAACAGCCAGCTAAACTGATTAGTTTTACAGGCAATCAGCATTGGTGCTGTGAATACTCTGTTCCCGGTCGGGACAATCGGAATTTGTCATCTAAACACTGACGTTACCCATAACAAAGTAAAGGCCAGGTAAATCATGCCATTAGTCATCGTTGCTATCGGTGTAATCTTGTTACTCCTCCTGATGATCCGTTTCAAAATGAACGGTTTCATCGCTCTCGTCCTGGTGGCGCTTGCTGTCGGATTGATGCAAGGGATGCCACTGGATAAAGTCATTGGTTCTATTAAAGCCGGTGTCGGCGGAACCCTTGGCAGCCTCGCCCTGATTATGGGTTTTGGCGCCATGCTGGGCAAAATGCTGGCAGACTGCGGCGGTGCGCAGCGCATTGCGACCACGCTGATTGCTAAATTCGGCAAAAAACACATTCAATGGGCGGTGGTCTTAACCGGCTTCACCGTTGGTTTTGCCCTGTTCTACGAAGTCGGCTTCGTGCTGATGCTGCCGCTGGTATTCACCATTGCTGCTGCTGCGAATATTCCGCTGCTGTACGTTGGTGTGCCGATGGCCGCTGCGCTGTCCGTGACTCACGGCTTCCTGCCGCCGCACCCGGGTCCGACCGCTATCGCGACCATTTTCCACGCCGATATGGGTAAAACCCTGCTGTTTGGTACGATTCTGGCAATCCCGACCGTCATTCTCGCAGGTCCGGTCTACGCTCGTTTCCTGAAAGGCATCGATAAGCCGATCCCGGAAGGTCTGTACAGCGCGAAAACCTTCACTGAAGAAGAAATGCCGGGCTTTGGCGTCAGCGTCTGGACCTCTCTGGTACCGGTCATTCTGATGGCCATGCGCGCCGTAGCAGAGATGATCCTGCCAAAAGGCCATGCTTTCCTGCCGGTTGCAGAATTCCTCGGTGACCCGGTTATGGCAACACTGATTGCCGTTCTGATTGCGATGTTCACGTTTGGTCTGAACCGTGGACGCTCGATGGATCAGATAAACGATACGCTGGTTTCCTCAATCAAAATTATCGCGATGATGCTGTTGATCATCGGTGGTGGCGGTGCCTTCAAACAGGTCCTGGTTGATAGCGGCGTCGACAAATACATCGCTTCAATGATGCACGGCTCTAACGTTTCTCCGCTGCTGATGGCATGGTCTATTGCTGCGGTACTGCGTATCGCACTGGGTTCTGCAACCGTTGCAGCAATCACTGCAGGTGGGATTGTGGCACCGCTGATCGCGACCACCGGCGTAAGCCCAGAGCTGATGGTTATCGCAGTAGGTTCCGGTTCCGTCATTTTCTCCCACGTGAACGATCCTGGCTTCTGGCTGTTCAAGGAGTACTTCAACCTGACCATCGGTGAAACCATTAAGTCATGGTCAATGCTGGAAACCATTATCTCCGTCTGCGGTCTGGTAGGGTGTCTGCTGCTGGGTATGGTGGTTTAATCGAGACGGCTTGTAGGCCGGATAAGGCAAAGCCGCCATCCGGCAGCCTGATGGCGCTACGCTTATCAGGCCTACATACTACGAGCTATCACCATAAAAAAGCCGGGGAAATCCCCGGCTTTTTTACTTTTTCTTCGCAGCCGCTTTTCGCCGTCTGTCCAAATCCTTAATCAGCTTGTTCACCCCTTCATTGGCAAACATCTGCTCAAGCGTGGCGGTAAGCTTACGCCGCCAGTTTTTGTACTGATCGCTGGTGCCCGGAATATTGACCGGTTCCGCCATATCCAGCCAGTCTTCCGGCTGTAGACCCAGGAGTGCACTGTTGCTGTCGGCGATATAACGCTGCATCCCACGATTGAGGATCGGCGTCATCGACATCAGCGATGCCTTATGCCCGGCACGTTTTGGCAGACAGCCGTACTTGTGCAGCGCATCCAGCAGCCCCTGCTTGGCCAGTTCCCGGTCCTGATACAACCCTCGCAGCACAACCTCATCCGGATACAGCCCCAGCGCTTTACCCAACGTCAGGTCGCCGCTGTCCCAATAGCCTTTAAGCGTAGGAAGGTCATGCGTCGCCGCGACTGCCATTGATTGTTCCGGGTACGCTTTTGGCGCGCGGAAATTCTTCTCATGGTCATTCTCAAAATAGAGCACCTTGTAGGAATACACACCGCTATCACGCAGTTTGCTGACAATCTCTACCGGCACAGTACCCAGATCTTCACCAATCACCATACAGTGATGGCGTTTACTTTCCAGCGCCAGAATAGAGAGTAGGTCATCAACCGGATAATGGACGTAGGCGCCGTGATCGGCAGTCTCTCCGTAGGGGATCCACCACAGGCGCAGCATCGACATCACATGATCGATACGCAACGCGCCGCAGTTCTGCATATTGGCACGCAGCAGTTCGATAAACGGTTCGTAGGCCCGTGCCGTGATGATGTGCGGATCCATCGGCGGCAGCCCCCAGTTTTGCCCAAGCGGCCCAAGAATATCCGGCGGCGCACCAACGGAGGCTTTCAGACAATACAGTTCACGGTCACACCAGGTCTCTGACCCACCTTCTGCCACACCAACTGCCAGATCACGATACAACCCAATCGGCATGGCAAAGCCCTGACTGGTTTCCCAGCAATCCGCAAATTGGGTATACGCCAGCCACTGCAGCCACAGGTAGAAATCCACCTCGTCACGATGCTCTGCGCAGAACTGTTTGACCTCCGGCGAATCTACCGACTGGAAAGCTTCCGGCCATACCGGCCATCCCCAGCGCAACGTATCCTCTTTCACCTGATGCGCATGCAGCGCATCAAAGGCTGCCTGCCAGTACAGGCTGTCGCCTTCCTGAGTCACAAACTGGCGAAATGCCGCCATCTGCTCATCATCACGAGCGGAGAAGCCTTTCCACGCCATGCGCAGCGCGGTCATCTTCAGTGCGGTAACGGCAGAATAATCAACCCATTCGGCATCCCGCGCACGTTGCAGGGCTTGCTGAGTTGTGGGTTTCAGCCACCAGCTTTGCGCCTCTTTGCTTAGATGAAAATCCTCCACTGCGTTGACGTCGATATAAATGACGTTCAACCAGCGACGCGAAGACGGACTGTACGGGCTGGCGCTCTCCGGATTCGCCGGATACAACGCATGAATCGGATTAAGACCGATAAACGCCCCTCCGCGTTTCGCCACGTCCACCAGCATGGTACGGAGATCGCCAAAGTCGCCAATCCCCCAGTTTTTCTCTGAACGCAGGGTGTAGAGCTGAACGCACGCGCCCCACAGTTTTTGCCCCTCCAGCAGCGCCTGCGGTTCATAGCAGCGCTTTGGCGCCACAATGACGCGACAGTGAGTGCGCAGCTCGCCCTGCGTCAATGTCAGCGTGTGATAGCCCTCCGGCAGTTTCGTCGGAAGGTGAAAAGATTTGCCGCCGGTGGCATGCCCTTTGTGCTGCACACCATCTTCAGTGGTCAGCAGCCAGCTAAACTCCCCGCAACCTTCAACCGCCAGTGGCATTTTCTTACCCGCGGTATACACCATGACATTGGGCACCGGCGTCACCGCCACCTGCGTGGCGGCGGTGGTGCGATGCATGGCTTCAAGCAAACGCCGCTTGGTTTCGGCACCAATAGACTGCGGTTTGCCGTGAGCGTTAATGTAATTGGGGCTGATCCCCGCCGCCAGCGCGGCATTATCCAGACGTTTGCTTTCCATCGCGATTCCTTAGCGTTTCGCCTGCCAGATACGAGCCTGATAATCGCGGATTGAGCGGTCTGAACTGAACATGCCGCAGCGCGCGGTATTCAGGATCGCCGCCCGCGTCCAGGCATCCTGGTCACGGTACAACACATCAACTTGCTTCTGGGCTTCAACGTAGGCCGCGAAGTCCGCCATCACCAGATACGGGTCACCGCCCTGCTTACCTATACTGTGCAGCATCTGGTCAAAAGCATGTTTATCGCCGTCGCTGTATTTACCGCTTTCAAGCTCCTTCAGAATCGCATCCAGCACTTTGTCTTTCTTACGCCATTTCACCGGGTCATAGCCTTTCGCTTTCAGCGCCTTCACCTCTTCCACCGTGTGGCCAAAGATAAAGATATTCTCATCGCCCACCTTCTCAGCGATTTCGACGTTAGCGCCATCCAGCGTACCCACCGTTAACGCGCCGTTCAGCGCCAGTTTCATGTTACCGGTGCCGGAGGCCTCTTTGCCCGCGGTCGAGATCTGCTCGGAGATATCCGCCGCTGGGATCAACATTTCCGCCGCCGAGACGCAGTAATCCGGCAGGAACACAACCTTCAACTTATCGCCAACTTTCGGGTCGTTATTGATGGTTTCCGCTACCTTGTTGATGGCGAAAATGATGTTCTTCGCCAGGTAGTAACCCGGTGCCGCTTTTGCGCCAAACAGGAATACGCGCGGTACACGATCCGCCTGCGGGTTTTCACGGATTTCTTTGTACAATGCCAGAATGTGCAGCAGGTTCAGGTGCTGGCGTTTGTACTCATGCAGACGCTTGATCTGAATATCAAAAATCGCGTTAGTCGTTATCTCAATACCGGTACGCGCTTTAATAAACTTCACCAGTCGCGCTTTGTTCGCCAGCTTGATGTCGCGGTACTGCTGACGGAATTTCGCATCGTCGGCGTATTTTTCCAGGTTAATCAGTTGGTCTAGATCGTTGGCCCACTCTTTTTTCAGCGACTTATCCAGCAGTGCTGCAAGCGCCGGGTTGCACTGCTTGATCCAACGACGCGGGGTAATCCCGTTAGTCACATTATGGAATTTGTTCGGCCACAGCTGGTGGTATTCCGGGAACAGATCTTTCACCACCAGATCAGAGTGCAGCGCCGCCACACCATTAACCGCAAAGCCGCTGACCACGCACATGTTGGCCATACGTACCTGTTTGTTGTGCACCACCGCCAGTTTCGCCCAAACGGCGGCATCGCCTGGCCAGGTTTTATCGACCAGTTTCTTAAAGCGGTCATTAATCTCTTTGATGATTTGCATATGACGCGGCAGCAGCGCCTTCACCAGCTTCTCATCCCAGCACTCAAGCGCTTCAGGCATCAGAGTATGGTTGGTGTAAGCAAACGTCTTGCTGGTGATCGCCCATGCATCGTCCCAGCTCATCTGGTGCTCATCAATCAGCACGCGCAGCAGTTCAGGGATCGCAATAGTCGGGTGGGTGTCGTTCAGTTGAATAACTTCGTAGTCGGCCAGTTCGTGCAGCTTACGTCCCGCCAGATGATGACGGCGCAGAATGTCTGCCACGGAGCAGGCACACTGGAAGTACTGCTGCATCAGGCGCAGCTTTTTACCTGCCGTATGGTTATCGTTCGGGTACAGCACTTTCGTCAGTTTTTCGGCGTCGATCCCCTGCTGTTCCGCACGCAGGAAATCACCGTCATTAAATTTGGTCAGGTTAAACGGGTGCGCATGAGTGGCCTGCCACAGGCGGAGCGGTTGTGCCACGCCGTTGCGGTAGCCCAGTACTGGCAGGTCCCAGGCCTGACCGGTGATGGTGAATCCCGGTTCCCAGCGCCCGTCTTTGGTAACTTTACCGCCAATCCCGACTTGCACATCCAGTGCTTCATTGTGGCGGAACCACGGGTAGCTGCCGCGATGCCAGTCATCCGGCGCTTCCATCTGTTGACCATCAGCAAATGACTGACGGAACAAACCGTACTGATAGTTGAGGCCGTAACCCGTCGCCGACTGGCCAACCGTTGCCATCGAATCGAGGAAACACGCTGCCAGACGCCCCAGCCCCCCGTTCCCCAACGCCGGATCGGTTTCTTCTTCCAGCAAGTCGGTCAGGTTGATGTCGTGTGCTTTCAGCTCGTCGCTCACCGCCTGATACCAGCCCAGATTGAGCAAGTTGTTCCCCGTCAGACGACCAATCAAAAACTCCATTGAGATGTAGTTAACATGACGCTGATTTTTTGCCGGTTTCACCGCAGGCTGGGCACTGAGTAATTCAGCCAACGCCCCACTCACGGCCTGCCACCACTGGCGCGACGTCATTTCGTGAGCCGACGATAAACCGAAGCGCTGCCACTGACGTGTCAGGGCAGCCTGAAATTGATCTTTGTTGAAAGTAGGCTGTGACATAGGGATTCCAGGTCCTTAGGTAATAAACAACGTTATCGCTAGTTTGCCAGGCTCGTTGTTGACCTTCCTCATCCTGCCAGGGATTAGACAGGGAGGAGGAGCGGGGATGAGCGTTAAAATGTGATCGCCGCCACTTTAAGAGGGGAATTATGGCCGATAAATACGCAGGCTCTCCGCATACCCCTGAAATGCATCGCGGTTTTCGCATTAATCAAAAGAGATTATCCAGACAATATCAAACAGGAAGATGACATTTAGAAAAAATATGTAAACGAAGAAATAGTTTCTAACCTGAAATACATATTCTGCTTGAGATATTTCACATGAAAGTTTTAAGTCGAGCACAAAATTCATCGATTTTTATTCATCGCCACAGTAGCCACATTAAAAAAGAGGAATTGTTCCACCCCGTAAAAATAACGCTGGATCCAGTCACCATGCCTGTTGCGACTCTTTAAAACAATTATTGCAATAGATGTATAGATTTGTGACATAGTGCAAAATCAGACACACAAAAAGTCCGCTTAGCTTGCAATAAATCCCGATCTGGCCGACCTTATATCTATTAATTACGAAGCGCAAAAAAAATCGTTTTCCCCCATATTCACACAGTGAAGTGACTAACTTATGTTGATTCCGTCTAAATTAAGTCGTCCGGTTCGACTCGACCATACGGTGGTTCGTGAGCGCCTGCTGGCTAAACTTTCCGGCGCGAACAATTTCAGGCTTGCCCTGATAACAAGTCCTGCTGGTTATGGAAAAACAACGCTTGTTTCACAATGGGCGGCGGGGAAGAACGAATTAGGCTGGTACTCCCTGGATGAAGGCGATAACCAGCAAGAGCGCTTCGCCAGCTATTTGATTGCGGCAATCCAACAGGCGACCGGTGGGCACTGCACCACCAGCGAAGCCATGGTGCAAAAACGCCAGTATGCCAGCCTGACCTCACTGTTTGCCCAGCTGTTCATTGAACTGGCGGAGTGGCATCGTCCACTCTATCTGGTCGTGGATGATTATCATCTGATCTCCAATCCAGCCATCCACGAAGCAATGCGTTTTTTCCTGCGCCATCAGCCGGAAAATCTGACGTTAGTCGTGCTGTCGCGTAACCTACCACAACTGGGCATTGCCAACCTGCGCGTACGCGATCAACTGCTGGAAATCGGCAGCCAGCAGCTGGCCTTTAACCACCAGGAAGCCAAACAATTTTTTGACCGCCGCCTGTCCTCCCCGATTGAGGCTGCGGAAAGTAGCCGCATGTGCGATGACGTTGCAGGCTGGGCCACGGCGTTACAGCTGATCGCCCTATCTGCCCGTCAGAACAACCATTCTGCCCACCAGTCGGCACGACGTCTGGCCGGTATCAACGCCAGCCATTTATCCGATTATCTGGTCGATGAAGTCCTGGACAGCGTCGATATCGGAACCCGTCATTTCCTGCTAAAAAGCGCCATCCTGCGCTCGATGAACGATGCGCTGATTGTTCGGGTCACGGGCGAAGAAAACGGCCAAATGCGGCTGGAGGAAATTGAGCGGCAGGGATTATTCCTGCAGCGGATGGATGATGTCGGCGAATGGTTTAGCTATCACCCGCTATTTGGCAGCTTTTTACGCCAGCGTTGTCAGTGGGAGTTAGCTACCGAACTTCCTGAAATACACCGCGCCGCCGCTGAAAGCTGGATGGCGCAAGGTTTTCCGACCGAAGCCATCCACCACGCGCTGGCGGCAGGTGACGCCCATATGCTGCGCGATATTCTGCTGAACCATGCGTGGGGACTGTTTAACCACAGCGAACTGGCATTACTTGAAGAATCATTGAAAGCTCTGCCGTGGGAAAGCCTGCTGGAAAATCCACGCCTGGTGCTGCTGCAGGCCTGGCTGATGCAAAGCCAACACCGCTACAGCGAAGTTAACACCCTGCTGGCTCGCGCAGAGCAGGAAATGAAAGGCGATATGGAACAGACGCTACATGCCGAATTTAACGCTTTGCGTGCGCAGGTAGCGATTAACGACGGCAACCCGGACGAGGCAGAACGTCTGGCAAAACTGGCACTGGATGAATTACCGATTGCCTGGTTTTATAGTCGTATCGTTGCCACGTCAGTGCACGGTGAAGTCCTGCACTGTAAAGGCGATCTCACGCGTTCTCTGGCGTTGATGCAGCAAACAGAGCAAATGGCGCGTCATCATGACGTCTGGCATTACGCGCTGTGGAGTCTGATCCAACAAAGCGAAATTTTATTTGCCCAGGGCTTTTTACAGGCTGCCTGGGAGACGCAGGAAAAAGCGTTCCAGCTGATTAAAGAGCAGCATCTGGAACAGCTGCCGATGCACGAATTTCTGGTGCGTATACGGGCGCAACTCCTGTGGGCATGGGCGCGTCTGGATGAATCAGAGGCCTCTGCCCGCAGCGGCATTGAACTGCTTGCAACCTTCCAGCCGCAGCAACAGCTTCAGTGCCTGGCGCTGCTGGTTCAGTGTTCACTGGCTCGGGGCGATCTTGATAACGCTCGCAGCCTGCTCAACCGTCTGGAAAACCTGCTGGGCAACGGCCACTATCACAGCGACTGGATCTCCAACGCCGATAAGGTGCGCGTCATTTACTGGCAAATGGTCGGTGACAAAAACTCCGCCGCCAACTGGCTGCGCCACACGCCGAAACCAGAATTCGCTAACAACCACTTCCTGCAAAGCCAGTGGCGTAACATCGCCCGCGCGCAGATCCTGCTGGGTGAGTTTGAACCGGCAGAAATTGTGCTGGAAGAACTAAACGAAAATGCGCGTAACCTGCGCCTGATGAGCGATCTTAACCGTAACCTGCTGCTGCTTAACCAGTTGTACTGGCAAGCGGGGCGTAAAAATGATGCACAGCGGGTGTTGCTCGATGCCCTGCAACTGGCGAACCGCACCGGGTTCATCAGCCACTTTGTGATCGAAGGCGAGGCCATGGCGCAGCAGCTACGCCAGCTGATTCAGCTCAACACATTACCGGAACTTGAGCAGCATCGTGCGCAGCGTATTTTGCGCGAGATTAACCAGCATCACCGCCACAAATTCGCCCACTTTGATGAAGGGTTCGTTGAACGCCTGCTCACCCACCCGGACGTCCCGGAGCTGATCCGTACCAGCCCGCTGACCCAACGTGAATGGCAGGTTCTCGGTCTGATTTATTCTGGCTACAGCAACGAGCAGATTGCCGGTGAGCTGGCTGTTGCTGCGACGACCATTAAGACGCATATCCGCAACTTGTACCAAAAACTTGGCGTGGCGCACCGCCAGGATGCGGTGCAACATGCGCAGAAGCTGCTGAAAATGATGGGGTATGGCGTTTAGTTAACGCCTGATGCGCGACGCGTATCAGGCCTGGAATTCGCTTAGCACAGCTCTAACTGGATATGATGGTCAGCAATGACCTGCATCACGCCAGCAGGCGGCAGCGTGTCGGTATATACCGCATCGACCATGCTGATACTGCCCATGTTCACCATCGCATTACGACCAAACTTCGAATGATCCACCACCAGCATCACATGACGTGAATTCTCAATAATGGCGCGTTTGGTGCGAACTTCGTGATAATCAAACTCCAGCAGCGAACCATCGCTGTCGATACCGCTTATCCCTAAGATGCCAAAGTCCAGACGGAACTGTGAAATAAAGTCGAGGGTCGCTTCGCCCATAATCCCACCATCGCGGCTTCGCAGTTCGCCACCGGCCAGAATAATGCGGAAGTCCTCTTTTGCCATCAGCGTATTCGCCACATTGAGATTGTTGGTCACAATGCGCAGGTTGCTGTGATTAAGCAGCGCATGAGCGACCGCTTCCGGCGTGGTGCCAATGTCGATAAACAGCGTGGAGCCGTTCGGGATCTGCGTGGCAACTTTACGGGCAATACGCTCTTTTTCCGCCGTCTGTGTCGCCTTACGGTCATGCCACGGGGTATTCACAGAACTGGACGGCAACGCTGCGCCGCCATGATGGCGCAGAATCATGTTCTGATCGGCCAGATCGTTGAGATCCCGGCGAATCGTTTGTGGGCTGACGGAGAAATGCTCCACCAGCTCTTCGGTGCTGACATATCCCTGTTTTTTTACCAGCTCGATGATCGCGTCATGTCGTTGTGTTTGCTTCATTATTGTTCCCTGAAATTACGTTCGTTTTCGCACATGAATAGTATCGGCAAACGCCATTGCCAGACCCACAGCCAACCCGGCGATATGAGCGCCATTCGCCATCGACATGCCGAATAGATCAAACCAGCCGGCAACAATCCAGATCAAAGCAAAGATAATCAAACCACGCTGCAGGAAAATACCGCTTTGCGGATCACGCTCGCCGCGCAACCACACATAGCCCATCAGCGCATATACCACGCCAGACAACCCACCAAACCACGGGCCGCTAAATTTCTGCTGAACATAGCCACTCAACAGGGCGCTGATCACGGTAATAACAATCAGTTTTCCACTACCCAGACGCTTTTCAACCGCACCGCCGAGATACCACCACCACAACAGGTTGAACAGAATGTGCATCAGAGAGAAGTGCATAAACGCGTGGGTGAAATAACGCCAGAATTCAAATTTCAGCGTAGGATCAAACGGCCATGCCAGCCAGAGCATAACCGCCTGGTCACCCATCACATTCATTGCGATAAACACCAGCACACACGCGGCCATCACCGCCCAGGTCACCGGACCCGCACGTTCGCGTAACGTGGCAAGAAACGGATAGCGTTGATAGCGCAAACCACTGTCGGTCTGGCCCGACTGCCAGCTTGCCGCCAGATAACGCGGATCGCCCGGATTCTCCAGAAAACGCGCCAGTTCAGCCCGCACGCGCTCGGCCTGGGACTCATCCGCCAGCCAGACATCCGTTTGCTGATGTTGTTGAATCGTCAGAATAACGCCCTGTGTCGCCATGTAATCAACAAACGCCTGCGCCACGCGGGGGTTAGCAAAAGAGGTAATCATCAACATTGTTGCTGTCGCTTCATCCACACAAAAGAGGACAGTATATAGACCCAGCCTGTTTCAGGCTGCATCTTTGTTAGCTTACGAACCGTATGCCACTTCTGCAGGAAAATGTCGATGCCAGGCATCAAAGCCGCCGTCGACGCTGTAAACCGCATCATAACCTTGCTGAAGCAGATACTGCGCCGCACCTTTACTGCTGTTGCCGTGATAGCACATCACCATCACGGCGGTATCGAAATCGTGGTCACGCATAAACGTCCCCAGCGTATCGTTCGTCAGATGAAACGCCTGGGGCGCGTGACCCATCGCATAACTTTGCGGATCGCGAATATCCACCAGCACCGCCATTCCGTGCAGTAGTTTCTGATGGGCTTCTTCGACATTGATACATTCAAACTGATCCATGGTGTTCTCTTTTTAAGTTCTACTTATGTTCTGGCAGGTAACCAATATTACCCTCCAGTGTACGTTGCCTGAGCAGGTAAACGCCATAATGTTATATGTATCACTGTAAATTGTTTATCCGATGTTACCAATGGCGCGATTCTTTGCTATTATGCTCGATAACGAACATTAATGAGCTATAACGAAAGTGCGAGAGGCCAGCATGGAAACCAAAGATCTGATTGTGATAGGTGGAGGCATCAACGGTGCCGGTATCGCGGCAGATGCCGCTGGACGCGGTTTATCCGTGCTGATGCTGGAAGCACAGGATTTAGCCTGCGCGACCTCCTCCGCCAGTTCCAAACTCATCCACGGTGGCCTGCGCTACCTGGAACACTACGAATTCCGCCTGGTTAGCGAAGCGCTGGCCGAACGTGAAGTGCTGTTGAAAATGGCACCGCATATCGCCTTCCCAATGCGCTTTCGCCTGCCCCACCGCCCGCACCTGCGTCCGGCATGGATGATCCGTATTGGTCTGTTTATGTACGATCATCTGGGCAAACGCACCAGTTTGCCGGGCTCGACCGGTTTGCGTTTTGGCGCGGATTCCGTAATGAAACCCGAGATTGTGCGCGGTTTCGAATATTCTGACTGCTGGGTAGACGATGCACGTCTGGTTTTGGCAAACGCCCAAATGGTGGTGCGTAAAGGTGGGGAAGTATTAACCCGTACCCGCGCAACCTCCGCTCGCCGTGAAAACGGTCTGTGGGTTGTTGAAGCTGAAGATATCGATACCGGTAAAAAACACACCTGGCAGGCGCGCGGTCTGGTAAACGCCACCGGCCCGTGGGTAAAAGAGTTCTTCGACGACGGCATGCACCTGCCATCACCATACGGTATCCGCCTGATTAAAGGCAGCCACATTGTGGTGCCGCGCGTGCATACCCAGAAGCAGGCGTACATCCTGCAAAACGAAGATAAACGTATTGTGTTTGTTATCCCATGGATGGATGAGTTCTCGATTATCGGGACGACCGACGTGGAGTACAAAGGCGATCCCAAAGCGGTGAAAATTGATGAAAGCGAAATCAATTACCTGCTGAAAGTCTACAACGCTCACTTTAAGAAACAGCTGGGCCGTGACGATATCGTCTGGACCTATTCAGGTGTGCGTCCGCTGTGCGATGACGAATCAGACTCACCACAGGCTATCACCCGTGATTACACGTTGGATATCCATGATGAAAACGGCAAAGCTCCGCTGTTGTCCGTCTTCGGCGGCAAGTTGACGACCTACCGTAAACTGGCCGAACACGCGATGGAAAAACTGTCGTCTTACTATCAGGGCATTGGGCCAGCATGGACCAAAGAGTGCATCCTGCCAGGCGGTGATATTGGTGGCGATCGTGAGGATTACGCGGCAAAACTGCGCCGTCGCTATCCGTTCCTGACCGAGTCGCTGGCGCGCCATTATTCACGCACCTATGGCAGCAACACGGAATGGATCATCGGCGAAGCGACTTCGGTTGCCGAGTTGGGCGAAGACTTTGGCCATGAATTCTATGAAGCCGAGCTGAAATACCTGGTCGAGCACGAGTGGGTTCGCCGTGCAGAAGATGCACTGTGGCGTCGTACGAAAGAAGGGATGTGGCTAAATGCCGAACAGCAGTCCCGCATGACACAGTGGCTGGCAGAATACGTTGAGAAACACCAGCTATCTCTGGCCTCCTGATAAAAATGCCGGATGGCGGCTAACGCCTTATCCGGCCTACAAAAGTAGATAAACGTAGGCCGGGCAAGCGAAGCGCCACCGGGTATTTTGCCGGATGGCGGCTAACGCCTTATCCGGCCTACAAGAGTAGATAAATGTAGGCCGGGCAAGCGAAGCGCCACCGGGTATTTTGCCGGATGGCGGCTAACGCCTTATCCGGCCTACAAGAGTAGATAAATGTAGGCCGGGCAAGCGAAGCGCCCCCGGGCATTTTGCCGGATGGCGGCTAACGCCTTATCCGGCCTACAAAAGTAGATAAATGTAGGCCGGGCAAGCGAAGCGCCCCCGGGCATTTTGCCGGATAGCGGCTATCGCCTTATCTGGCCTACAAAAGTAGATAAACGTAGGCCGGGCAAGCGAAGCGCCCCCGAGCATTTTGCCGGATGGCGGCTAGCGCCTTATCCGGCCTACAAGAGTAGATAAATGTAGGCCGGGCAAGCGAAGCGCCCCCAGGCATTTTGCCGGATAGCGGCTAACGCCTTATCCGGCCTACAAGAGTAGATAAATGTAGGCCGGGCAAGCGAAGCGCCCCCGGCATCGTGTGTTACAACCGCACCGAATCAATATGCCAGATGTTCTCGGCGTACTCTTTGATCGTCCTGTCCGATGAGAAGTAGCCCATATTGGCGATATTTATCATCGACTTCGTGGTCCACTCTTCCGGGTGGCGATACAGTTCGTCAACTTTGTCCTGGCAATCAACGTAGCTGCGATAGTCCGCCAGCACCTGATAGTGGTCACCAAAGTTAATCAGTGAGTCCACCAGGTCACGGTAGCGTCCCGGCTCCTCGGGGCTGAATACGCCACTGCCAATTTGCGTCAGCACCTGGTGCAGCTCTTCATCTTTCTCGTAATACTCACGCGGCTTGTAGCCCTGGCTACGTAAAGCCTCGACCTCTTCCGCCGTATTCCCGAAGATAAAGATATTTTCTGCGCCCACATGCTCCAGCATCTCAACGTTAGCACCATCCAGCGTGCCGATGGTCAGCGCACCGTTGAGAGCAAATTTCATATTACTGGTCCCGGAGGCTTCGGTCCCGGCCAGTGAGATTTGCTCAGACAGGTCGGCGGCAGGAATAATCACCTGCGCCAGGCTGACGCTGTAGTTAGGAATAAACACCACCTTCAGCTTATCGCCAATTTGCGGATCGTTATTGATCACTTTCGCGACGTCGTTGATCAGGTGAATGATGTGCTTCGCCATGTAATAAGCCGAAGCCGCCTTACCGGCAAAAATATTCACACGCGGCACCCACTCGGCATCAGGATCGGCCTTAATGCGGTTGTAGCGGGTAATCACATGCAGCACGTTCATCAACTGACGCTTGTACTCGTGAATACGCTTGATCTGCACATCAAACAGCGATTTCGGATTCACCACCACATTCAGCTGCTGTGCGATGAGCGTCGCCAGGCGCTTTTTGTTCTCCAGCTTCGCATGACGCACCGCCTGGTTCACCAGCGGGAAATCGCAGTGTTGTTCCAGTTCGCTGAGCTGACTGAGATCGGTGCGCCAGGTACGGCCAATGTTCTCATCCAGCACATTGGAAAGCGGCGGGTTCGCCAGCGCCAGCCAACGACGCGGTGTCACACCATTGGTAACGTTGCAAAAACGGGTTGGGAAGATATTTGCAAAATCAGCAAACAGCGACTGTACCATCAGGTTAGAGTGCAACTCCGACACACCGTTAACTTTGTGGCTCACCACGACGGCCAGCCACGCCATACGCACGCGACGGCCGTTCGACTCATCAATGATCGAAGTACGCCCCAACAGACCCGTATCGTTCGGATACTGCTCCTGCAGCGTTTTCAGGAAGTAATCGTTAATCTCAAAGATAATTTGCAGGTGGCGCGGCAGAATTTTACCCAGCATATCCACCGGCCAGGTTTCCAGCGCCTCGCTCATCAGCGTATGGTTGGTATACGAGAAGACCTGACAGCACACCTCAAAGGCATCGTCCCAGCTAAACTTGTGCTCATCAATCAGCAGACGCATCAGCTCAGGAATCGACAGCACCGGATGGGTGTCATTGAGGTGAATAGCAATTTTATCTGCCAGATTATCGTAGGTTTTGTGCAGTTGATAATGACGATTCAGAATGTCCTGCACCGTGGCGGAGACCAGGAAATACTCCTGACGCAAGCGCAGCTCGCGTCCCGAATAGGTGGAGTCATCTGGATACAGCACGCGGGAAACGTTCTCGGAATGGTTTTTATCTTCCACCGCCGCAAAGTAGTCGCCCTGATTGAATTTACCGAGGTTGATTTCGCTACTGGCCTGCGCATTCCACAGACGCAACGTGTTGGTGGCGTCTGTGTCGTAACCAGGGATAATTTGGTCATACGCCACCGCGAGGATCTCTTCGGTCTCAATCCAGCGCGTTTTCTTGCCTTCCTGCTGAATACGCCCACCAAAACGCACTTTGTAACGCGTATTGTGGCGTTTAAATTCCCACGGGTTACCGTATTCCAGCCAGTAGTCCGGCGACTCTTTCTGTCGGCCATCGACAATGTTCTGTTTGAACATCCCGTAGTCATAGCGAATACCGTAACCGCGTCCCGGCAGGCCCAGCGTTGCCAGAGAGTCAAGGAAGCAGGCCGCCAGACGACCAAGGCCACCGTTACCAAGACCAGGGTCGTTCTCTTCGTCAATCAGATCTTCAAGATCCAGCCCCATGCCTTCCAGCGCATTTTTGACATCATCATAAATACCCAATGATAACAGTGCATTGGAAAGCGTGCGGCCAATCAGGAACTCCATAGACAGGTAATAGACCTGGCGAGTTTCCTGGGATAATTGCGCACGATTAGAACGCAGCCAGCGCTCCACGAGACGATCGCGCACCGCGAACAATGTGGCGTTCAGCCACTCATGTTTATTGGCAATGACCGGGTCTTTACCAATCGTGAACATCAGCTTGTAGGCAATAGAATGCTTAAGTGCCTCTACGCTGAGTGTGGGCGATGCATAAGTAAATGGAGCATTCATATAGGTGATTCCTGGATATCTATTTCAAGCGATAGTAAAGCTCACGGTAAGACTTCGCCGCGACTTGCCAGCTAAAATCCATGGTCATGGCCTGACGTTGTACGAACCGCCAAAGCGAAGGCCGGGACCACAATACGAAAGCACGCCGGATCGCCCGTAGCAGCGACCAGGCATTACTATCTTCAAATACAAACCCACTGGCGATACCGTCCGCCAGGTTCTCCAGCGAACTATCAGACACCGTATCAGCCAGCCCACCGGTACGCCGCACCAGCGGCAACGTGCCGTACTTCAGTCCATACAATTGCGTTAAGCCGCACGGCTCAAAACGGCTGGGCACCAATATCACATCGGCCCCGCCCATGATGCGATGCGAGAAGGCCTCGTGATAACCAATCTGCACGCCAACCTGGCCTGGATGTTCCGCGGCCGCCGCTAAGAACCCTTCCTGCAATACCGGATCGCCCGCGCCGAGCAGCGCCAGTTGTCCGCCCTGCTCTAACAACCCAGGCAGCGCTTCCAGCACCAGATCCAGCCCTTTTTGACTGGTCAGACGGCTCACAACAGCAAACAGCGGCACTTTATCGTTAACCTTAAGTCCCATCGCAATCTGTAGCTGCCGTTTGTTCTCGGCCTTCTCTTCCAGCGAGTCACGGGTATACCGCGATGCCAATAACAGATCGGTTTCCGGGCTCCAGATTTTTTCATCAACACCGTTCAGTACGCCGGAAAGACGCCCCTCACGATGACGCTGTTGCAACAACCCTTCCATACCATAGGCAAACTGCGGCTCGGTAATTTCCCGTGCGTAGGTCGGACTCACCGCCGTAATATGGTCGGCGTAGTACAAACCGGCCTTCAGGAATGAAATCTGCCCGTTAAACTCCAGTCCGTGCACATTAAAGAACGACCATGGCAATTGGATGTCATCCATATGCTTTGCATAAAACATGCCTTGATACGCCAGGTTGTGTACGGTGAACACCGATTTCGCCGGATGGCCGCGCGCCGCCAGATACGCCGGCGCCAGGCCAGCGTGCCAGTCATGCGCATGCACCACATCCGGGCGCCAGAATGGATCAAGCCCGCAGGCCATTTCACATCCTACCCAGCCGAGCAGCGCAAAACGTTGTACGTTATCGGAGTAAGCAAACAGGTTCGTATCGTGATACGGGCTGCCGGGACGGTCATAGAGATGCGGCGCATCAATCAGATAAATGCCGACGCCGTTGTAATGTCCGAACAACAGCGTTATCCGTCCGGCGAAAGTATCCCGACGCGTCACGACCTGCGCATCAGGAATGCCGCGACGAATATCAGGAAACGCCGGAAGCAACACGCAGGCATCCACGCCGTCCGCAATTTGTGCCGCAGGTAACGCCCCAATAACATCCGCCAGTCCCCCGGTTTTTAACAGGGGGAACATCTCTGAACAAACGTGTAAAACCTGCATTATCGCTCCTGTTTGATTTGCAGTTTGCGTAGCATTTCACGCGTGACCAGCACAATGCCTTCCTCTGAGCGGTAGAAGCGACGAGCATCTTCTTCCGCATTTTCGCCAATCACCATGCCCTCAGGAATGACGCAGGCGCGATCGATAATGCAACGACGTAAGCGGCACGAACGTCCAACCCAGACTTCAGGTAACAACACTGCCGAATCAATGTTACAGAAAGAATTCACCCGCACTCGCGGGAACAGTACGGACTGCACCACCACCGAACCGGAAATAATACAGCCACCGGAAACCAGCGAGTTCAGCGTCATTCCGTGGCTACCGGAACGGTCCTGCACGAATTTCGCTGGCGGCAGTGATTCCATATGTGTACGGATTGGCCAGTTCTGGTCATACATGTCCAGTTCAGGCGTTACCGAGGCCAGATCGAGGTTCGCCTTCCAGTAGGCTTCCAGCGTTCCCACATCACGCCAGTATGGCTCGGATTCCGGATCAGACTGCACGCAGGACAATGGGAATGGGTGTGCATAAGCCATGCCAGCTTCGGTGATTTTCGGGATCAGGTCTTTACCAAAATCGTGGCTGGAGGTTTCATTCAGGTCATCTTCTGCCAGCAATTCATACAGATAATCGGCGTCAAAAACGTAGATCCCCATACTGGCGAGAGATTTAGTGGGGTCACCTGGCATAGCAGGCGGATTCGCTGGTTTTTCAACGAATTCGATAATTTTTTCGTTTTCGTCAACAGCCATTACGCCAAACGCACTGGCTTCTTCGATAGGCACTGGCATACAGGCAACGGTGCAACGTGCACCTTTCTCAACGTGGTCGATCAGCATGCGCGAGTAGTCTTGCTTATAGATATGATCGCCTGCGAGGATCACCACATATTCCGCTTTGTAGCGTCGAATGATGTCCAGGTTTTGGGTCACCGCATCCGCCGTGCCGCGATACCAATTTTCGCCCTGCATCCTTTGCTGGGCGGGCAGCAGATCGACAAACTCGTTCATCTCTTCGCTAAAGAATGACCAGCCACGCTGAATATGCTGCACCAGGGTATGTGACTGGTACTGCGTGATCACGCCAATACGACGGATCCCGGAGTTAATGCAGTTGGATAAGGCAAAATCAATAATGCGGAATTTACCGCCAAAGTGCACGGCAGGCTTAGCACGTTTGTTGGTTAAATCTTTCAGGCGGGTACCGCGGCCACCGGCCAGGATCAGGGCAACAGATTTTAATGGCAGCTGGCGCGCCAACATTACACGATCGTTCTTCTCTAAACTCACCATGACTAACTCCTTTTTTATCTTCTCTGGAACACACACAGTCCGTGCGCAGGTCCCTGCCAGACAGCCGTAAGCACCGGATTGTCCTCTCCGGCAAATGGGGGAATGGCATGCCATTCCCCTTCAGGTAAAACGATATCTGTCACCTCAAGCGTGGCGTTTATTGCAATCAGGAAACGGTCTGAAAGCAGGATTTGCATCTGTTTCGGGCCGTTTTGCCACTCATCCGCACTTAAGGGTTGTGCGTACTTATTCAGCCAGCGGACATTGCCATCGCCTTCTTCCCACCAGCAATCTCCGGTAAGAGCCGGGATTTGCTGGCGGAGATGAATCAGGGCGGCGGTAAATGTCGTTAGCCCACTGTTTGCCTGCTGCCAGTCCAGCCAGGTTAGCGCGTTATCCTGGCAGTAAGCGTTATTGTTACCGTGCTGGCTATGACCATGCTCATCGCCTGCCAGCAACATCGGCGTCCCCTGGGAGAGCAGCAGCGTGGTTAACAGCGCATGAATGCTGTCGCGCCGCCGTTCAATCAGGTCCAGCGAGCCGCCTAATCCTTCTTTACCATGATTGTCGCTGTAGTTATTGCTAGTGCCGTCCCGATTTTCCTCACCATTCGCTTCATTGTGCTTATTTGTGAAGCACACACAGTCGCGCAGCGTAAAACCGTCATGCGCGGTCACCAGATTGACGGTAGCGCTGGGTTTGCGGCCATTGCGTTTAAACACATCGCTGGATGCGGCGAAACGTCCGGCAAACTCTCCCAAAGACAGATTACGCTGAAGCCAGAAGCGTCGACTGGCATCGCGAAAATGGTCATTCCACTCGGCAAATGGAGGTGGGAAATTACCCACCTGATATCCGCCTTCACCAATATCCCACGGTTCCGCAATCAGTTTGACGCGAGAGAGCAGCGGACAGTTTTGGATCGCGGTAAACAGGGGGGCATCCTGACGAAACGCAGGCGTACGCCCCATGACGGAAGCTAAATCAAAACGAAAACCATCGACGTGGCAGGTTTCAACCCAGTAACGCAGGCATTCACAGGCATACTCCACGACACCAGGATGGCTCAGATTGAGGGTGTTCCCACAGCCGGTCCAGTTGTAGTAATCACCATCGTCCCTGATCCAATAATAGCTACGGTTATCAATTCCGCGCAGCGAGAAGACAGGCCCCTCAAGATCCAGTTCGGCACTGTGGTTCAAAACGATATCGAGAATGACCTCAATACCCGCTTTATGCAGTGCTTTTACCGCATCACGAAACTCATCCAACGCACTCTCTGGCGAGCAGGCATAGGCTGGATGCAATGCAAACATCGCCACCGGGTTGTACCCCCAGTAGTTCGACAACCCCAACCGCTGAAGGCGCGGTTCGTTGGCGAAATGTGCAACGGGCAACAGCTCCAGCGCGGTAATGCCAAGACGCTTGAAATAGTCGAGCATCACCGGATGACCGAGCGCTTTGTAGGTACCGCGTATCTCTTCAGGGATATCAGGATGCAGATACGTCAGCCCTTTGACATGCGCTTCGTAAATCACGGTATTGCCCCACGGCGTGCGTGGCGGGGTATCGTCTTCCCAGTCATACCGGTCTGACACCACCACGCTTTTCAGGGCGATGGCGGCATTATCGTGATGATCCGGTTCATCAATCCCGCCGTGCAGCAGAGGGTTATCTTTTAATTCACCTTCAACCCGACGCGCGCAAGGGTCGAGAAGCAGCTTCGCCGGATTGAAGCGGTGACCCTGCCCAGGCTGCCACGGTCCATGCACGCGATAACCGTAGCGCAGACCTGGTCTGGCATCGGCCAAATAGCCGTGCCAGATATCCCCGCTACGCCCTGGCAGGTCATAGCGGTGTTCGCAACCTTGCTCGTCGAATACGCATAACTCAACGCGTTCGGCATGGGCCGAGAAAAGGGTGAAATTGACGCCATGGCCGTCATACGTTGCACCATGGGGTGTGGCGTTGCCGGTTGCCAGTTGCGTCATTACCCCTCCCGAACCAGCCAAATCGTTGCCAGCGGTGGCAACGTGAGGCTCAGTGAGTGTTGACGCCCATGGCTGGCGATTTCATCACTGTGCACAGCCCCACCATTACCGGTATTGCTGCCGTGGTAATGCATCGAGTCGGTATTGAGGATTTCACGCCATTTGCCCGGTTGATTGATGCCGAAACGGTAGCCATGGCGCGGCACTGGCGTGAAGTTACTGGCGACGATAATTTCATTACCGGCCTTGTCACGGCGGACAAAAATCAGCACCGACCGTTCGTTGTCATCCACCACCAGCCACTCAAAGCCATAGGCATCAAAATCAAGCTCATGCAACGCTTTATGATGACGATAGGTGTGGTTCAGGTCGCGTACCAGTCGCTGTACACCGTGGTGCCAGTTGTCGCCCCCTTCCAGCAAATGCCAGTCAAGGCTGGCGTCGTGGTTCCACTCGCGTCCCTGAGCAAATTCGTTCCCCATAAACAGCAGTTTCTTACCAGGGAAGGCCCACATCCAGCCGTAATAGGCACGCAGGTTGGCAAATTTCTGCCATGCGTCTCCCGGCATGCGGTCGAGAATCGATTTCTTACCGTGTACGACTTCATCGTGTGACAGTGGCAGAACAAAATTTTCGGTGTAGTTGTACAGCATGCCGAAGGTCAGCTTATCGTGGTGATACTGACGATGAACCGGGTCCAGCTTCATGTAATCCAGCGTGTCGTGCATCCAGCCCAGGTTCCACTTGTACCAGAAACCTAAACCGCCCATATCCTGCGGCCTGGAGACACCGGCAAAATCGGTGGACTCTTCCGCCATGCTCACGGCACCAGGAACCTGTTCGCCAAGAATACGGTTGGTATTGCGCAAGAACTCAATGGCTTCGAGGTTTTCGCGACCACCAAATTCATTCGGGATCCATTCCCCTTCTTTACGGCTGTAGTCGCGATAAATCATTGATGCCACGGCATCCACACGCAGCGCATCGATACCAAAGCGCTCAATCCAGTACAGGGCGTTGCCCACCAGATAGTTGCTGACTTCACGGCGGCCATAGTTGTAGATCAGCGTATTCCAGTCCTGGTGATAGCCTTCACGCGGGTCGCTGTGTTCATACAAACTGGTGCCATCAAACTGAGCCAGACCAAAGTCGTCCGACGGGAAATGACCCGGAACCCAGTCGAGGATCACGTTCAGCCCCGCCTGATGGGCGGCATTGACAAAATAGCGGAAGTCATCACGCGTGCCGAAACGGCGGGTCGGCGCATACATGCCGGTAGGCTGGTAACCCCAACTGCCGTCAAACGGGTGTTCGTTGATCGGCAGCAGTTCGAGATGGGTAAAGCCCATCCACTTTGCGTAGGGAACCAACTGATCTGCCAGCTCACGATAGCTCAGCCAGAAGTTGTTATCGGTATGGCGACGCCATGAACCCAGATGCACTTCATAGATAGAGATTGGCGCATCAAACTGATTAGCTCTTTTGCGCTCCTCAGTTTGCACCACTTTTTCCGGCAAACCGCAGATAAGCGATGCAGTTTCCGGGCGCATTTGCGCTTCAAACGCGTAGGGGTCGGCTTTAATACGCAGCTTACCGTTTGCATCGATCATCTCGTATTTATACAGCTGACCCTGCTGGGCTCCGGGGATAAACAGTTCCCAGATACCACTCTCTTTACGCAGGCGCATGGGGTGGCGGCGGCCATCCCAATAGTTGAACTGTCCCACGACTGAAACACGCTGTGCATTCGGCGCCCAGACGGAAAAACGCGTGCCGGTAACGCCATCCATGGTGTCTGCATGCGCCCCCAGCGTCTCGTAAGGTCGCAGGTGCGTACCTTCAGATAACAGCCAGGCATCCATATCCTGGATTAGCGGGCCAAAACGATAAGGGTCATCAATCAGATTCTGCTGTCCATGCCAGACAACGGCCAACTGATAGCGAAAGAAATTTTTACGGCGGGGAAGTACAGCACAAAAAAAACCGCGAGAGTCGAGGCAATCCAGCTTGCCCACTTTACGTCCGGTTTTTGGTTCGATCACCCACACTTCGGTGGCATCGGGTAATAGGGCGCGGACTTCAAGTCCGGCTTCAGTTTGGTGCATACCCAGTACGGAAAAAGGATCCGCAAAATGGCCTGCAATTAGCGCATTAATCACGTCTCTATCGATACGAACGGACATGGTTGTCTTCCTGTTTTATGGTGTCACCCCTTCCAACTGATTTTCGACATCAGGTGCGACACTTCTTTGACCTGAACGGCGCAGCACAATTGTGCATCCTCTCTGCGTCGTCCCACCTTCAGGCAACAACTTAATACCTCCGGTACTAAGTCACCCTTAAAGAATAGCCAATGCTTTATCTTACTCCCGGTAAAAAATGAAACATCTGCGCTTACTCCTGTATTACGCAAAAAAAAGGGCGACTCAGCACCCAATGTTTATTCACAATATGTGTCTGCCAGATGGCGGTGCGGCCTTACCCGGCCTGCTGACTCGCGTCATTTACAGGCCCGATAAGCGTAGCGCCATCAGGCAGTCCAGCATTACGCCAGCTGACGCAGCATACGGCGCAGTGGCTCCGCGGCACCCCAGAGCAGTTGGTCGCCTACGGTAAAGGCTGACAGGAACTCCGGTCCCATATTCAGCTTACGCAGACGGCCTACTGGCGTGGTCAACGTACCGGTAACGGCCGCTGGGGTTAACTCACGCATAGTGATATCCCGATCGTTTGGCACTACTTTTGCCCACGGATTGTGCGCAGCCAGCAGTTCTTCAACGGTCGGAATAGACACATCTTTTTTCAGTTTAATGGTGAATGCCTGGCTATGGCAGCGCAGCGCACCGACGCGCACGCACAAACCATCAACCGGGATCACCGAAGACGTGTTGAGAATTTTGTTGGTTTCCGCCTGCCCCTTCCACTCTTCACGGCTCTGGCCGTTATCGAGCTGTTTGTCGATCCACGGAATCAGGCTACCGGCCAGCGGTACGCCAAAGTTATCAACCGGCAGTTCACCGCTACGGGACAGGGTCGTGACTTTGCGTTCGATGTCGAGGATAGCAGAGGAAGGTGTCGCCAGTTCATCGGCCACATGGCTATACAGATGCCCCATCTGCGACAGCAGTTCACGCATATGACGTGCGCCGCCGCCGGAGGCCGCCTGGTAAGTTGCCACGGATACCCAGTCAACCAAATCATTGGCAAACAGGCCGCCGAGCGACATCAGCATCAGGCTAACGGTGCAGTTACCGCCGACAAAAGTCTTAATACCTTTGTTCAGACCGTCGGTAATGACATCCTGGTTAACCGGATCGAGAATGATGATGGCATCGTCTTTCATGCGCAATGAAGAAGCCGCGTCAATCCAGTAACCCTGCCAACCGCTTTCACGAAGCTTTGGATAGATTTCGTTGGTATAATCGCCGCCCTGACAGGTCACGATAATGTCCAGCGCCTTCAGCGCGTCCAGATCAAAAGCGTCCTGAAGTGTGCCGGTAGTCGAACCACCGAACGTCGGTGCCGCCTGCCCGAGCTGGGAAGTAGAAAAGAAAACAGGGCGAATGGCGTCAAAGTCGCGCTCTTCAACCATGCGTTGCATGAGAACAGAGCCGACCATACCGCGCCAGCCGATAAAACCAACATTTTTCATAGCGTTTTTTTCCTGCAGAGATGTGTGCTGTGTATGCTAACCAGTATCCTACTGGCCTATCCTTCACCATACAAAAAGCAGCCAAAGTCGCAAGTGAAATTAATCAATGATAGCGAAGCCATCAGTAATGCGACTTATCCCGCTGCGCAAGCAAGCAGAAAGTCCGCGGTAATTATCAGGGAATTTGAGTTATGAATGAAATCATTTCAGCGGCAGTTTTATTGATCCTGATTATGGATCCGCTCGGAAATCTGCCCATTTTCATGTCCGTATTGAAACATACCGAACCAAAACGCCGTCGCGCGATTATGATTCGCGAGCTGTTCATTGCTCTGTTGGTGATGTTCATTTTCCTGTTTGCGGGCGAGAAAATTCTGGCATTTCTTAACCTGCGAGCAGAAACTGTCTCCATCTCCGGAGGCATCATCTTGTTCCTGATTGCCATCAAAATGATTTTCCCCAGCGCCACCGGGAATAGCACCGGGCTTCCGGCAGGCGAAGAACCCTTTATCGTGCCGCTGGCGATTCCACTGGTTGCTGGTCCAACAATTCTGGCTTCGTTGATGCTGCTATCGCACCAGTACCCGAATCAGATGGGGCATCTGGTGATTGCGCTACTGATCGCCTGGGGCGGTACCTTTGTGATTTTGTTGCAGTCTTCGCTGTTTTTACGTCTGCTGGGTGAGAAAGGGGTTAACGCCCTTGAGCGCCTGATGGGACTGATTCTGGTGATGATGGCCACCCAGATGTTCCTCGATGGCGTACGGATGTGGATGAAGGGGTGACGTATTCGTTGCACGCCGGGTGGCGGCTTCGCCTGACCCGGCCTACGATGCGGATATGTACTTGATGTAGGCCCGGTAAGCGCAAGCGCCACCGGGCAACAAGACTCAGCTCAACAGCTGGAAAGCAATCATACCGACAATCGCGCCGACCGTACCGAGGATGGTTTCCATCATCGTCCAGGTCTTCAGCGTTTGCGCTTCAGTTGCACCGGTAAATTTACCGAACAGCCAGAAACCGGCATCGTTCACGTGGCTGACCACGATAGAGCCGCCCGCGATACAGATAGACAGTGCCGCCATCTGCGCACCGGAAAAATTCAGTTGCTCAATCACTGGCATCACCAGACCCACAGCCGTTAAGCAGGCTACGGTCGCGGAACCCTGAATAATACGTACCGCCGCCGCCAGCACAAAGCAGGTAATGGCAATCGGTAAGCCCATACCGGTTAACGCTTCGCCCAGTGCCGGACCGACGCCGGAATCCACCAGCACCTGTTTGAACACGCCACCGGCACCGATCACCAGCAGAATAATCCCCGCCGGTTGCAGCGCGTGGCCGCAGATCTCCATTACCCGGTCTTTCGCCATACCCTGGCGAATGGCCAGACCATAAATAGCAACCAGACAGGCGACCAGAATCGCAGTGAACGGATGACCAATAAATTCGAACCATTCATACGCAGTAGAACCGACCGGCACAAAACGTGCGGCGATAGTTTTCAGGCCGACCAGCACCAGCGGCAGCAGGATCAGCGACAGGCTGAAGCCAAAGGATGGCATCTTGCCTTCGCCCAGATGCGGCTCGGTAATGTCTTCCGGTACATGCAGTTCAACGTAACGGCTGATAAAGTTGCCCCACAGCGGCCCGGCGATAATCATGCCCGGAATCGCCGCACACAGGCCAATCAGGATCATCCAGCCAAAGTCAGCGTGCATTTGCGAAGCCAGCAGCATTGGCGCCGGCCCTGGCAGCAGGAACGCGGCAGCAGCAGCCACACCCGCAAACAGTGGAATAACCAGCTTCACCAGGTTAGTTCCCGTATGGCGCGCCATCGAGAATGCGACACTTATCAGCAGCACAATCGCCACTTCAAAGAACAGCGGTAGCGCGCAAATCAGACCGGCCAGACCGATCGCATAATGCGCACGGCTGTGACCGAAGGATTTCAGCATTTTAACGGCAATCTGATCGACCGCGCCCGTCTCATGCAAAATCTTGCCGAACATCGCCCCCAGCGCCACCACAATCGCCAGAAAGCCGAGCGTGCCTCCCATCCCTTTTTCCATCGTTGCCGCGATTTTATCGAGCGGCATACCGGAAAAGAGACCTGCACCAATGGATACCACCATCAAAGCAACGAAGGCGTGCATACGCGCCTTCATTACTAAAAAAAGCAGTAATAAAACGGACCCTACTGCTGTTAAAACAAGCGTTAATGTAGTCACTACTTACTGCCCTGGTTAATAACCTCAATGGTGCTAGCTACCACACCGTCCAGCGGCTGATCGATATCCACCACCAGAACATCGTTTTCATTTGCACCCGGTTCTTCCAGCGCTTCAAACTGAGTTACCAGCATCTGCGTTTTGAAGAAGTGACCTTTACGCGCCTTCAGACGACTTTCGATAACGTCAAAATCCCCTTTCAGGTAGATGAAAGAGAGATTCGGGTTACCGTCACGCAACTGGTCACGATAGTCTTTTTTCAAGGCAGAGCAGACGATCAGCGAAACCTTGTTGGTGCGCTGCATCGCGAAGGCGGCGTCATTCAGCGCCTGTAACCACGGTTTACGGTCGTCATCGTTTAATGGCTCACCGGAAGCCATTTTCATGATGTTGCTGCGCGGATGGAGAAAATCGCCATCAAGAAACGCGGCCTGCAGTTGATGCGCCACTTCGCTGGCGACAGCAGATTTACCGCTGCCCGATACGCCCATCAGAACGTAAACGTGGTGATCATGATTAGTCGTGCTCAAAGCGTTGCCCCCACTGGTACAAGAATCAGGAAATTGTTACGGGTAACTGTTATCGGTAACATTGTCCAGCCGGATAAATAGAGAAGCAATATCCATTCGTGCCCGAAGTGTATAAGTGTGAGCTACTTCAAACTTGTTGGGTTAAATAGATCCGCCCGGTGACAAGGTGAAACCTAAATCTAACATTTTAGGTGTGACTACCTCACCACGGATGCGCGCCAGCAGACGTTCTGCACCAATGCTGCCCATCCGTTCACGCGGCGTGAGTACGCTCGCCAGACGCGGTTCCATCACCTGGCCGATATCGTGACCGTGGAAACCGGCAATCGCCATGTCATCAGGGATTTTCAGCCCTAAACGCTGACATTCAAACGCTGCGCCTACCGCTAAGTCATCGTTGGTACAAAAAACACCGTCCAGCTGTGGATATTCACGCCGCGCCTGACGGATAAGCTCGATACCGGAAGAGTAGGAAGAAGACTGTTCCACCATCACGCTATAGGGCACCAGATTGGCGTCGCGCATGGCCTGTTCGTAGCCCCGCTGTTTGATGATAGTACGTTCATCAAGACGCGCACCCAGATAGGCAATATGGCGATGGCCACGCGCGATAATGGCGGCGGTCATCTGCCGGGCGGCCTCGAAGTTGTCAAAGCCGACGGCAATATCCAGACACGGAGACTGGCTGTCCATCAGTTCAACGACCGGGATCCCCGCCACTTCGATCATTTTCAACGTCCGGGGTGTATGGCTACGTTCGGTGAGGATCAGACCATCGATATTCCACGACAGCATCGATTCCAGGCGTTCCTGCTCCATCTCCGGTTTATAGCCGTAGTGCGCCAACATGGTTTGATAGCCATGGGCGTCGGTGACGGCTTCTATGCCGCGCAGGACTTCAGCAAAAACCTGGTTGGTGAGAGACGGTAACAGCACGCCAATTGCACGGCTGGTGGCATTAGAAAGGATATCAGGAGCACGATTGGGAATATAACCCAGCTCATCAAGTGCAGCGGCAATTTTGCCCCGCAGCGCCACGGAGACCTGCTCCGGGTTACGCAAAAAGCGACTGACCGTCATTTTAGTCACGCCCACGCGGTCGGCTACATCCTGAAGTACGGGTCTTTTCTTTTTCATCGTCCTGAAGCGTTAAAAAGGGATAGATATCCCCAGTTTACCACGGACGTGCGGAATAAATGACAAAGGATGAAGAGCCGGATGGCGACGCTTTCGCGTCTTATCCGGCCTACATCAGTACGTAGGCCCGATAAGCTACGCGCCATCGGGCAAGATTACGCAGATTTAGACTGGCGGCAGGTCAAACAGTAACACTTCGCTGTCGCTGTCGGCATGAATCGAAATTGCCAGTTCATCCCAGATTGCCAGACCGTCGCTGGTGGTCGCTTTGGTCCCGTTAATGGTGACGTTACCTTTTACCACCTGGATCCAGACGCGGCGTTCAGCGGCGATTTGATGCACCGACTGTTCATCTTTAAGCAGCGCCCAGCGATACAACTCCATATCCTGATACACTTTCAGCGAACCCTCTCGTGCATCCGGTGACAGCACCAACTGTTTGCCCTGAACAGCATCGAAACGACGTTGCTCGTAGCGCGGTGTAATGCCATTTTCCTGCGGAATGATCCAAATCTGATACAGGTGCAGTTTCTCGGTGTCGCTCGGGTTGTACTCCGAATGACGGATCCCCGTCCCGGCACTCATAATCTGGAATTCACCTGCCGGAACCTGCTCCTTATTGCCCATGCTGTCCTGATGTTCTACTGCGCCTTCCAGCACGTAGGTCAGAATTTCCATGTCTTTATGGGGATGAGTACCAAAGCCCTGACCTGCGTCGATCACGTCATCGTTGATCACGCGCAGTGCCGAGAATCCCATAAAATTCGGGTCATAGTAGTTGGCAAAAGAGAAAGTATGCCAGGAATCGAGCCAACCATGATTAGCATGACCACGGTCGTTAGCTTTGCGTAAATAGATCATTGTGTTCACCCCCAGATGTTTTCGATGGAGTAAGTGTGGACTCAATCCGGTCGGGATCATAGAGGGTGAAAATTGACTCCTCTGTTCAAAAAATATGAACAATCCCAGAGGAGTCCATCAACGCTATTTAGCGAGGGTTATCGTGGCAGGTGTTGCCTGTTCAAAGGCGCGTTCGAGGATTTCCAGGTTGGTGAGAACTTCAGATTCCTTGACGTAATTAGGTGTACCCACTGTCAGCGTCTGATACAGCGCATCATAGACGCGGCCATAGTCGCCGACTTCCGGTTTAACCTCTTCTTTCACTGAGACGCCTTCATCATTGATGTACTCCAGCAGCCCAATGGAGTCGTCAGCGGCAAAACCGGGTTCTCCCGGCATGATATTGGCCTTCAGGCTGGTTTCCTGCTGATCGATACCGTACTTCACAAACGAGCCTTTTGTGCCATGGACGATAAACTTCGGATAGTCGATTTTCACCAGATGACTGGTTTTAACAATGGCTTTCAGGTCGCCGTAAAACAGCTGCGCTTCAAAGGTATCGTCCGGGTTCGCTTTGTTGCGCAGGCTGCGGATGTCGTAGGCCACATGATCGGGGCGGCCGAACAGGGAGATAATTTGATCCATGGTGTGTACGCCCAGACCATAAAATGCGCCGTCCTGAGGCAGACCTGGTTTGGTTTCAGCGACCGGGCGGTAATAGTCAAAATGGCTTTCAACTTCAACAATCTCGCCCAACTTGCCGCTCTCAATCGCCTTTTTCGCGGTGAGGAAACAGGAGTCAAAACGACGATTCTGATATGGCGTAACGGTCAATCCCTTGCTTTGCGCTAGCTCAAACAGCGCTTTGGCTTGCGCAAGCGTCGGGGTGAAAGGTTTCTCAACCAGCACGCTTTTCCCGGCTTCCAGCGCACGTTTGGCGTATTCGAAATGGCTGTCAGCATGTGTACAGACGATCACCAGTTTCACCTGTGGATCATTTAAGATCTCGTCGAGGTCGCTGGTAAAGTGGATATGTGAATACTGCGGCGCCTGCTCTTCCGGTTTCGCGTTGCGGCGAAAAATATGTGCGACATGCCAGCTGTCTTTGCGGTTCAGGACATAAGGTAAATGGTAGCGAGTGGTACTTTTGCCAAAACCAATAAATGCGCAATGTAAGGCCATGAGACAATCCTTCTGAAGGTGAATGTCTACACCATAGCGCAAAGCGGCTGGAGACTGAATCCATCCTGTCATCGTGCCGGATGCGGCGTTGCCTTATCCGGCCTACCGCATTATACAGCCAAAAGATCGGGCGTAAGTGGCGTAGGCAGATTATTCACGGCCTGCGCGCAGCAACCGGAGCGTACACAGAGTACGTGAGGGTTGCGAGCACAGCCCGGGATTAAGCTGGCAAGCAAACTAGCCCGAAACCCAGCCCAAAAAAAAAGCCAGCAAAAGCTGGCTAAAGTAATACTGGAAGCAATGTGAGCAATGTCGTGCTTTCAGGTTCTCCGTAGGGGTTCCCCTGAACGCAGAGCAATAATAATCATTCTCATTCGCACTTGTCTACTTATTTTTGCAAAAAAATGCAGTTGACGGAATTTTCTTTCTCAGCGAGTGTAAATGCACAATTACCCCTGCAGGAGATAAGGAATGAGTGAGATAGTGATACGCCACGCTGAACCAAAAGATTACGATGCCATTCGTCAGATCCATGCGCAGCCGGAGGTGTACCACAACACGCTACAGGTTCCTCATCCTTCCATGGAGATGTGGCAAGTGCGACTCGCCGAGCAGCCCGGCGTCAAACAACTGGTTGCCTGCATTGATGATATCGTCGTGGGACATCTTTCCATTGCCGTCGCCCAACGCCCGCGCCGCAGCCACGTCGCTGATTTTGGTATTTGTGTTGATGCTCGTTGGCAGAACCGCGGCGTTGCCAGCGCCCTGATTCGCACAATGATCGACATGTGCGACAACTGGCTGCGCGTCGATCGTATTGAGCTAACGGTGTTTGTTGATAATGAGCCTGCGGTCGCAGTCTATAAGAAGTACGGCTTTGAAATCGAAGGCACCGGCAAGAAATATGGCCTGCGCAACGGAGAGTACGTTGATGCTTACTTTATGGCGCGCGTGAAATAACGGGTAAGAAACCACCAGGAAGCACTCGCCGGGCCTGCATCAACGGCAGACCCGGCAATACCATCAATATCCCGCCGTTAAATCATCCACAGAACGCGGGTCGGACGCACCGTACAGTGCGCCATCCGGTCCAACCATAATGCTCTGCGTGCTGCCCATTGCTTCTTTCAGCACCACTTTCTGTCCTTTCTGCTCAAGCAGCTTGACGGTGTCCGGGCTAAAACCTTTTTCAACGCGCAGTTCATCCGGCAGCCACTGATGGTGGAAGCGCGGGGCATTGGTGGCCTCAGCGACGTTCATCCCAAAATCAATGCTGTTAACCACCATTTGCAGCACGGTAGTGATAATACGACTCCCGCCAGGGCTGCCGGTAACCAACCAGGTTTTCCCGTCTTTAACCACAATTGTCGGCGACATCGACGACAACGGACGTTTCTTCGGTCCGACGGCGTTGGCATCACCGCCCACCAGTCCGTAAACGTTCGGCACACCCGGTTTAGCAGAGAAATCATCCATCTCATTATTGAGCAGAATACCGGTGTTACCCGCCACAATACCGGTTCCGAAGGTGGTATTCAGGGTATAGGTCACCGCCACGGCATTGCCGTCTTTATCCACCACCGAGAAGTGAGTGGTCTGGTTACTTTCATAGGGAGCAAGTTTGCCAGGCTTGATTTGGCTGGAAGGCTTCGCTTTGTTGATATCAATCTGATCGGCAAGCGTTTTAGCATAGGCTTTGTTGGTCAGCGCCTGCCACGGCACTTTCACAAAATCCGGGTCGCCCAGATATTCGGAACGGTCGGCGTAAGCATATTTCTCCGCTTCAGCCATAACCTGCATGGCGTCGGCGCTGCCAAACCCGTACTTTTTCATATCGAAGTTTTCGAGAATGTTGAGGATCTGCACGATATGAATCCCCCCAGAAGATGGCGGCGGCATCGAGAAGACCTGATAACCACGGTAGTCACCGCTGATTGGCGTGCGCTCTACGGCTTTGTAGTCAGCTAAGTCCGCTTTGGTGATAAGCCCACCGTTCTTCTTCATCTCCTCGGCTATCTGATCGGCAATCGCCCCTTTATAAAACGCATCCGGGCCATTCTCGGCAATCATTTCCAGGCTTTTCGCCAGATTCTTTTGCACCAGCTTGTCGCCCTTTTTCAGCGGCTCGCCGTCCTTCCAGAAAATGGCTTTGCTGTTCTCGTGATTAGGGAGCACTTCGCTGCCATAGGTTTTCAGATCGTCGGCCAGCGCGTCATTAACCACAAAGCCCTCTTCCGCCAGCTTCATTGCCGGACGTACCACTTTATTCAACGGCAGCGTACCGTATTTCTCCAGCGCCAGCGAGAAACCCGCCACGGTACCAGGCGTACCGGAAGCCAGATGCGAAGTCAGTGACTTTTTCGCATCGGCGTTACCCTGTTCATCAAGGAACATATCGCGAGTCGCGCCAGCAGGCGCCATTTCACGGAAATCAATTGCTGTCGTCTTCCCGTCTTTGGTGCGCAGCATCATAAAGCCGCCGCCACCCAGGTTACCCGCCTGCGGATGCGTCACCGCCAGCGCGTAACCAACGGCGACGGCAGCATCGACGGCATTACCGCCCTGTCTGAGAATATCAACCCCAACCTGCGTGGCCAGCGCATCCACGGACGCCACCATCCCCTGCTGCGCACGCACAGGATGGAACACATCTTCTTCAACACCGTAGGATACCGGTGGCGGCGCAGCCGGTGCTGCCGCAACGCTAAAACAACTTCCTGAGAGCAGAGCAGCAATGGCTACCCGGCGTAAAAACGTCGGTTTTATCATCGTTATTCTCCAGATTTATGGGGTCGGCCCCCACTAAGCCTGGTGCATAACTCTGAAATAATCATCGTAACGGCGAGAAAGGAGTAAACTTAAGAGATCCCCGAGAGGAGAAAAGCGATGAAACGACTCTTACTTTTAGCCATGCTATTGCCGTTTGCAGGCTTTGCACAGCCAATCAACACCATGAATAACCCGAATCAACCCGGTTATCAGATCCCGAGTCAACAGCGTATGCAAACACAAATGCAAACGCAGCAAATTCAGCAGAAAGGGATGCTCAACCAGCAGTTGCAAACGCAGACACGCATGCAGCAACAGCATATGGAAAACCAAATCAACACCAACTCCCAGCGAGTACGTCAGTCTCAGCCAGGCGAGTTGAATTCCGGCCAGCAGCAAATGCTGCCCAACAGCAATGGCGGGATGTTAAGCGGAACGCATAACCCGGACAACTCGCTGAATAAACAGCAACAGATGCTGCCGGAAAAAAAGAATGGCGACATGCTAAAACCGTCCAGCACGCCGCAACCTAACGTTCCGTTAAAAACGCTTGGACCTTAACAGGGCTGGAAATCCGGCCCGATGACATCAATCGCATCGGTACAGATGCAGTCTACTCCCCAGCGTAGCAGTTCTGCCGCACGCTGGGGTCGGTTGACGGTATACACCAGAATCCGCAGCCCCGCATCGCGCAACGCATCCACCCGCGCCTCATCCAGCAGCTTATGATTAAGATGAATAGAGACACAGCCCAACCGGGTGGTGAGCTCTCGCCAGTCATCACGCCACTCATCAAGCAGCAAACCACGCGGCAGCTCAGGCACCGTCTGTTGCGCCGCTTCAAGCGCATCAATTTCAAACGATGACAGCAGCGGCGGCGTCATTCCCGCCCACAGTTCACGCGCGGCCAGTGCCACGGCTTTCCCGGTCAGCGTCCCGGTTCCGGTGGTCGGTTTGATTTCAATATTCGCCATCATGCCATGCTGGCGGCAGCGCTCCGCCACCTGGGAGAGCAGTGGCAATGGCTCGCCTTTAAACTCACCGCTAAACCAGCCGCCGGCATCAACACGCAGAAGATCCTGCCAGTTCAGTTCACCCGCAACGCCCCAGCCGTTGCTGGTACGTTCCAGGTTGTCGTCATGCAGCAGAAAGATCTCACCGTCTTTCGACAATTTGGCATCGAATTCAATCATGGTGTGCCCGTATCGCGCCCCCACGTCAATCGCCGCCAGGGTATTTTCCGGTGCCAACTTACCGCCACCACGATGGGCGACAATATGGGGATAAGGCCAGTTACTCATACGCGTTGTCCTGTTTCGCCATCAAAGAGATGCAAATGATTGTCTGGCAGATGCAGCCATAGCGTGCTGCCTGCCGTCGGGCGATGCTGATGCGCCAGTCGCACCACCAGCTTTTGCTCACCCCAGCGTCCGTGTGCCAGGTTATCTGCGCCCAGCATTTCCAGCGTATCTAACACCAGCGGCACGCCGCCTTCGGCCTGCGAGCTTAGCGCAATATGCTCCGGGCGGATACCCAGCGTCATATTACGCCCACCAGACTCCCTGGCGCTTCTACCAAGCGGTAACGTCATACCGCCTTCCAGTTCAAAATGTGTGCCAGACGCGCTGACGTACCCATCCAGCAGGTTCATGGCCGGGCTGCCGATAAAACTCGCCACAAAGCGACTGGCGGGTTTTTCGTAGACTTCCACTGGCGTGCCAATCTGTTCAGCAATGCCCTTGTTCATCACCAGCACACGCTGGGCCAGCGTCATTGCCTCAACCTGATCGTGTGTGACGTACAACGAGGTGGTTTTCAGTCGGCGATGCAGATGTTGTAACTCAAGACGCATCTGCACACGCAGCTTTGCATCAAGGTTTGAAAGCGGTTCATCGAACAGGAAAACCGCCGGGTCGCGGACAATCGCTCGTCCCATCGCTACGCGCTGGCGCTGACCGCCAGAAAGTTCGCGCGGACGGCGTTTGAGCAGCTCACCCAGCTCGAGAATACGCGCCGCCTCATTTACCCGCTCAGCAATGTGCTCCTTGCCCATTCCCCGAATCTTCAATCCCCAGGCCATGTTTTCTTCCACGCTCATATGCGGGTAGAGTGCATAGTTCTGGAACACCATCGCAATACCACGATCTTTCGGTTCCATTTCGGTGACGCGCTTATTATCAATCCAGATGTCGCCGCCGCTCACCCGCTCCAAACCGGCGACCATCCGCAGCAACGTAGACTTTCCGCAACCGGATGGGCCTACCATCACAATGAATTCCCCGTCCGCGACGTCCAGCGTCAGCGGTTTAATCACCTGGGTTTTGCCGTCCCAGCTTTTGGTTACTGCCTGTAGTTTTAAACCAGCCATTTTTATTTCTCACTATCGACCAGGCCGCGTACGAAGGCACGCTGCATGGCTAACACGATGATTACCGGAGGGATGAGCGTCAGCAGCATGGCTGCCATCACCTGGTTCCATTGGGTAGTGCCTTCACCGGTAGCAATCATGCCTTTGATGCCTGCTACGGCGGTGCCCAGGTTAACGTCGGTAATAATTAACAACGGCCACAGATACTGGTTCCAGCCGTAGATGAAGGTGATCACGAACAACGCCGCCAGATTGGTTTTCGACAGTGGCAGCACGATATCGCGGAAAAAACGCATCGGCGACGCACCGTCAATACGCGCCGCTTCAACCAGCTCATCTGGTAGCGTCATAAAGAACTGACGGAACAGGAATGTCGCGGTAGCCGATGCCATGAGCGGCAACGTCAGACCCGCATAACTGTCGAGCATCTTCAGGTTGGCGATAACCTCCACCGTCGGGAAGATACGCACCTCCACCGGCAGCATCAGGGTGATAAAAATCATCCAGAAGAACAGGTTACGCAGAGGAAAGCGAAACCAGACAATGGCGAACGCGGACAGCATAGAGACGGTGATTTTTCCCACCGTAATACTGAATGCCATGATGAAACTGTTGAGCATCATCAGCCAGAACGGTGCGCTATTTACCCCCACACCATTGACCCAAATGTATTTCATGTTTTCCAGCAGTTGTGTGCCGGGCACCAGCGTCATCGGCGTTTCAAACACCGCTTTGTTATCCAGCGTCGCCGCAACAAACGCGACGTACAGCGGAAACAAGATCACCATGATCCCCAGAATCAACATGGTATGGCTGAATATTGTCAGCCCGCGACGATTCTCAATCATTGGTAACGCACCTTACTTTCCACATAGCGGAACTGCACCACCGTCAAAATAATGACGAGGAACATCAGCACCACCGACTGCGCGGCTGATGCGGAGAGATCCAGTCCGACAAAACCTTCACGATAGATTTTATAAATTAGCGTGGTGGTAGCCTGCACTGGCCCACCCGCTGTCGCAGCATCGATCACCGGGAAGGTGTCAAAGAAGGCGTAAACCAGGTTCACCACCAGCAGAAAAAAGCTAACCGGCGCAATCAGCGGCAGCGCCAGTTTAAAGAAGCGGCGAATCGGCCCAGCGCCATCAATTGCAGCCGCTTCGATCAGTGAACGCGGGATCGACTGCAGTGCGGCAAAGAAGAACAGGAAGTTGTAACTAATCTGCTTCCAGACTGATGCAAACACCACCAGAAACATCGCCTGACCGCTGTTTTGCGCATGGTTCCAGTCATAGCCAAATTCACCGAGAAAATGGGTAATCAGCCCACGTCCTGGGTTGAACAGAAAGATCCACAGCACGGCGGCAACCGCAGGCGCAACGGCGTAAGGCAACAGCATCAGCGTTTGATAAAAACGGCTTCCGCGTACCACATAATTCACCAACGCGGCAAAAAATAACGACACCAACAGGCCGCTTACCGTAACCAACGAGCTGAACTTGATAGTGGTCCAGAACGAATCAAGGTAGTACGGGTCATGGAACAGTGCGACAAAGTTTTCCAGCCCGACGAACTGACTGGAAAGACCAAAGGGATCAACGCTTTGCAGTGAGTACCACAGCGCTTCACCGGCAGGCCAGATAAAGAAAATAACGGTGATAACCAACTGCGGGGCAACCAGTAGATAGGGAAGCCAACGCGAGCGGAACACCGGACGGGATGAGGACATGAAGTTTTTATTCCTGAGCAGTGCCGGATGGCGCTGCGCTTATCCGGCCTACGGGTATGAGTAGGCCGGGTAAGGCGTAGCCGCCACCCGGCATTTCACGATTAAGACTTGGTCGATTGCTCAAAGCGGCGCAGTAACTGGTTGCCACGTTCAACGGCAGCATCCAGCGCCTGTTGCGGGGTTTTCTTCCCGGTCCATACACTTTCCAGCTCTTCATCCACGATGGTACGGATCTGCGGCATATTGCCCAGGCGCAGCCCTTTAGTGAACGGCAACGGCGGCTTGTTCAGCATCTGACGAGTTGCGATATCCGCGCCTGGGTTCTTATCATAGAAACCCTGCTCGCGGGTCAGATCGTAGGCGGCGGTGGTGATGGGCAGATAACCTGTTTTCTGATGCCATTCAGCAGCAATTTCAGGTTTTGCCAGGAAGTTGAGGAACTCCGCGACGCCCTGGTAGGTTGCTTTGTCTTTACCCTGCATCACCCACAGACTGGCCCCCCCAATAATGGCGTTCTGCGGTGCACCTTTCACATCAGCATCGTATGGCATCATACCAACGCCATAGTTGAATTTAGCGTAGTGGCGGATATCCGCCAGAGAGCCGGACGATGCTGTGGTAATCGCACAATCACCGTTGTAGAACTTCTCGGTGGATTCATCTTTACGCCCGAAATAGCTGAAATCGCCCTTTTTATTCAGCTCTTCCAGCAGCGCGATATGTTTCACCTGCTCCGGCTTGTTGAACTCCAGTACTGCATCTGTACCGTCAAAACCGTTATTTTTAGTCGCAACCGGTAATCCGTTCCAGGCGCTGAAGTTTTCAATCTGGATCCAGCCCTGCCAGCCGCTGGCATACCCGCACTTCATACCTGCGGCTTTCAGCTTCGCGGTGTATTCCGCCAGATCCTGCCAGGTTTTCGGCGGTTGTTCAGGATCTAAACCGGCTTTTTTGAAGGCGTCTTTGTTGTAGTACAGCACCGGAGTGGAACTGTTAAACGGCTGAGAGAGCAAGTGTCCGGTTTTAGAGTCGGTGTAATAACCTGAAACCGTCGGCACAAACTGAGATTCATCGAAGTTAATCCCGGCCTCTTTAAACACTTCATAGACCGGTTTAATGGCTTTGGAGGCCATCATCGTGGCGGTGCCGACTTCATAAACCTGCAGCAGTGCAGGTGCGTTTCCGGTACGGAAGGCGGCAATACCCGCGCTCAGACTCTGCTCATAGTTGCCTTTGTACTGCGGAACAATTTTGTAGTCAGGATGAGCCTCATTAAAACGTTGCGCCAGTGAATCAACTTCTTTACCCAGTTCGCCTTCCATTGAATGCCAGAACGGGATGGTGGTAACTGCCAGTGCCTGACCTGCAAACGCCAGGCTAAGTGCCAGTCCTAAAGCTGTATGTCGTAACGATATCATCGGTTATCTCTCTTGTTGTGCCGTATGCGCGATATCACGCGTTTTATGCTCGCGGGGGTAACATGACATGCTCGAATGACAGAAAAATAACTTTTTTATTACAAAAAAAAGATAGTAAGGCGACAAACAGATGGCAAGGCGGTGAAAGCGGAGTGACAGGAAAATGCGGGGTGGAGCACAACAAAGCCGGGGAAGTGCCTTACCCGGCCCAAAAAAGATTTGCCGTACAGATGAGATCACTCAGGTTGTGCGAACGTAAACTCCAGCGCCAGGCCCAGGATCTGCATACCATGAATGTTATCTTCCGGAGATATCGCTACCAGGCTTTCCAGAAACTTGAGTCGCCGTGACTGGGCGTTGATGATGAGTTTTCCCCGTAATGCAGGAAGCTTCAGCGAAGTGATGGGATAAACCACGCGCCCACAGACTTCCACTGGCAGCCTGCGCAAATCGACTTGCTGAAGCACGCCCACAGAGGAATACAGCAGCGCTACAGGCGTTATGGCGAGCAACGGTGAGGGACTAATACTGACAAAATCCAGCAAGAGTTCTGGACGCAGATAGTTCAGCCCATTAAACGAAACCGTGACGCCATCAATTGCGGGCATGGGCTGCACATTAGTTTGACGCGGTGAATCATTCATGCAATTACCATTTATATAAAATATAAATCAAGCTATTGATTATGCAGAATATAGCGTACAAATGCTGGGACAGAACTCGCAATCCCTGAAGGTATGAATGATTGCGTTTCCAGTCTTACTCTCTTCGCCAGCGGCGTTCATATTCGTTCTGTAAACGCTGCTGCTCCCGCCGCTCACGGTCACGCTGGATATCCGATTTTTCATCTTCCCAGCCCGGACACACTGAACTGCTGAATACCTCGCAGGGTGAGTTGGATTGTGCTGACGGGTTGACCGGCTTTTCTTGCCAGATCGCAGGATCGCGCGGATCGAAAGTTTGCTCTTTCACTGCCTGCGCACTGAATGAGCAGGCCACTAGCAGAATTCCAATCGCCATACCGGCACCTGAACGTGTCATCCTTTCTCCATGTTCATTTTTATTATTGATAATCATTATCAATAATAACATGGCGCAATAAAAAAGGGGCCTGATGAGCCCCTTATCTACTTAGATAACTGTTATCCGCCCAAATAAGCGCTACGCACCGCTTCGTTCGCCAGCAATGCATCACCGGTATCTTCCAGCACCACGTGACCGTTTTCCAGCACGTAACCACGGTCAGCGAGTTTCAGTGCCTGGTTGGCGTTTTGTTCGACGAGGAAAATCGTCATCCCCTGCTCGCGCAATTGCTCAATGGTGTTAAAGATCTGCTGGATGATGATCGGTGCCAGCCCCAGAGACGGCTCATCGAGCAGCAACAAACGCGGCTGGCTCATCAAAGCCCGGCCAATCGCCAGCATCTGCTGCTCACCACCAGACATGGTTCCCGCACGCTGGATACGACGTTCATGCAGACGTGGAAACAGGTCGTATACCCATTGAATACGCTCCTGAAACTGGTCGCGCTCGGCAAAAAAGCCCCCCATCGCCAGGTTCTCTTCTACCGTCATACGGGAAAATACGCGACGCCCTTCCGGGACAATCGCCACCGCTTCACGCATGATTTTTGCCGTCTGCCAGTCGGTAATATCTTTACCATCAAAGACAATACGCCCACTTGTAGCCCGAGGATCGCCGCACAGCGTTCCGAGCAGCGTGGTTTTCCCCGCACCGTTGGCACCGATAAGCGTCACGATTTCACCCTGATTGATGTACAGGCTGACATCGTGCAGTGCCTGGATCTTGCCGTAGTGGGCGTTGACGTTGTCAAAAGACAACATGACTTTTTCCATCTTATGCCTCACCACCATTATGCTTCACCTAAATAGGCGCGGATCACGTCCGGGTTGTTACGAATCTGCTCCGGTGTCCCGTTCGCCAGCGGCGTCCCCTGGTTCACCACGTAAATACGGTCTGAAATGCCCATCACCAGCTTCATATCGTGCTCAATGAGCAGAATGGTGGTGTCGTGATGATCGCGCAGTTCGGCAATCAGCTCATCCAGCTCTTTGGTTTCTTTCGGGTTAAGGCCCGCAGCAGGTTCATCGAGCATCAGAATTTCCGGCTGAGTGACCATGCAACGGATAATCTCAAGACGGCGCTGGTCGCCATAGGCCAGGTTGCTCGCCTGCCGGTTAGCATGTTGCAGCAGGCCGATACGATCAAGCCAGGTGGCGGCGCGGTCCAGCGCTTCATCCTGCGCGCGGCGAAAAGCCGGAGTTTTTAACAGCCCGGAGAAAACGCCAGCTTTCAGTTGCTGATGCTGCGCCACCAGCAGGTTTTCAATCACTGTCATTTCGCGAAACAGGCGCACATGCTGGAAGGTACGCACCACGCCCATACGCGCAATTTGCTGGCCCGGCAGCCCTTCAAGGTGCTGGTCGCGCAGCTTAATCGTCCCGCCGGTCGGCTTATAGAACCCGGTCAGGCAGTTGAAGACCGTGGTTTTCCCCGCGCCGTTCGGTCCAATCAGAGAGACAATCTCTTTTTTATGCAAATCCAAAGACACATTGTTGACTGCCAGCAGGCCGCCAAAACGCATCATCAGGCCGCTAACCGATAATAATGGCTGACTCATGCCTGCTCTCCTTTTGCTTCCCCGTTTTTCAGTTTCAACTGTGGACGGGTCATCGGCAGCAAGCCCTGCGGACGCCAGATCATCATCAGTACCATCAAACCACCCAGCATTAACATGCTGTATTCATTGAAATCACGCATCAGCTCACGTGAGACCACCAGCAGGATAGCCGCCAGGATCACCGCAAACTGCGATCCCATCCCCCCCAGCACGACAATCGCCAGCACAAAGGCCGACTCAGCAAAGGTGAACGATTCCGGACTGACAAAACCCTGGCGCGCGGCAAACAGCGTTCCGGCAAAACCGGCAAACGCAGCGCTGATGGTAAAGGCGGTCAGCTTGATGCGCGTAGGGTTTAAGCCCAGTGAGCGGCAGGCAATTTCATCTTCACGCAGCGCTTCCCATGCACGGCCCAGCGGCATACGCAACAGGCGGTTGATGACAAACAGCGAGAAGACCACCAGCAGCAGCGCCACCAGGTAGAGGAAAATCACACGGTCAGAGGGATCGTATTTCACACCAAAGAAGTTGCTGAAGGTATCCCAGCCGCCTTCACGGGCGCTACGGCTGAATTCCAGACCGAAAAAGGTGGGTTTAGGGATCTGGCTGATACCGTTCGGGCCACCGGTGACTTCAGTATTATTGAGCAACAGGATACGCACGATTTCGCCAAAGCCTAAGGTCACTATCGCCAGGTAGTCGCCGCGCAGACGCAGAACCGGGAAGCCAAGCAGGAATCCTGCCGCCGCCGATACCAGCCCAGCCAGCGGCAAACAGGTCCAGAAACCAAGACCGTAATAGTGATTCAGCAGCGCAAAGGTATACGCACCAATGGCATAAAATCCGCCGTAGCCCAGCACCAGCAAGCCGGAAAGGCCGACCACCACGTTTAAGCCGAGGCCGAGGATGATATAAATCATCGTCAGCGTAGCGATATCCACCGTGCCGCGCGACACCATAAATGGCCATGCGACAGCAATGACCAGCAGCGCCACCAGGAACAGCTTCTGTTTAACGGTTGAGCCATCAATCGCCGGCAGAATGAACTTCGGTCCGGAGACGCTCTTCAGGCTCTTCTGGAAAACGGGACGCAGCAGTTGGAAAAGAAAGACCACGCCGGTACCGATAAACACCCACTGCCAGCGGATATCCGCAGCGGTATCCACCACCAGCTTCGTGCCATCCAGTTCAAGTTGAACGCCCATGAAGACGCCCGCCAGGATGAAAAACATGACCGCTGAAAGCAGCGCCATTGCAAAATGCATCGGTTTCATACTTTCTCTACCTCCGGGCGACCCAGAATACCGGTCGGCATTACCAGCAGCACCAGAATCAGCAGTGCGAATGACACCACATCTTTGTATTCCGTACTCAGATAAGCAGAGGAGAGCGCTTCCGCCACGCCCAGAATCAGGCCGCCGATCATCGCCCCAGGAATGCTACCGATACCGCCAAGAACCGCCGCGGTAAAGGCTTTCATCCCGGCCATAAAGCCAATATAGGGGTTAATTACACCGTAGAACTGTCCAAGCAATACACCTGCTACCGCCGCCATTGCTGCGCCAATCACAAAAGTCAGCGCGATCACGCGGTCAGTGTTAATGCCGAGCAGGCTAGCCATTTTCAGGTCTTCCGCACAGGCACGACAGGCGCGTCCCATACGCGAATAGCGGATAAACAGCGTCAGCGCCAGCATCGCAAGGAAGGTCACAATCCAAATAACCAGCTGCATGGTGGTGATGGACGCAGAGAAGTTTTCACTGCTACCGACAGTCCACTGACCGTTAAACAGGCTAGGCAGTGCCACGTCGCGTGAGCCTTCCGTCAGACTGACGTAGTTTTGCAGGAAGATAGACATCCCGATGGCGGAAATCAGCGCAATCAGGCGCTTGGAGCTGCGTACGGGCCGATACGCCACGCGTTCAATGCTCCAGCCGTAGGCGCTGGCAATCACAATGGCACCGACGAATCCCGCGGCGACCAGCAGCCAACTGGAATCAATGCCCATCATCATTAGCGCAGCGATGATCATAAAGGAGACATAACTGCCGATCATATACACCTCGCCGTGGGCGAAGTTGATCATGCCGATAATGCCGTACACCATCGTGTAGCCAATGGCGATCAGCGCGTAGGTGCTTCCCAGCGTGACGCCGTTAAACATCTGCTGCAAGAAATAGAGGAACTGCTCGGACATAAGGTAACCTTTTTAAACCCGCCCGTTTTGCACGGGCGGTGGGATAACGCGTCTTCAGGTATTACTTCGCGACAGTCGATGAACCATCCGCGTGCCACTGGAAGACACCAAACTCAAATCCCTTCAAATCGCCTTTTTCGTCCCATTTCAGCGGCCCAATCACGGTATCAGCCCCGTGTGCTTTCAGATCTTTCACCAGGTCTAACGGCTCTTTGCTACCGCTACGATCCATCGCTGTCGCCAGTGACTGAACGGCTGCGTAGGTGATCCATACGTAAGGTCCGGTTGGATCTTTCTTCTCAGCGTTGAGCGCATCGACGATAGCTTTATTCGCCGGGTCCTGGTCATAGCGTTTTGGCATAGTAACCAACATGCCTTCCGCGGCATCACCGGCAATGTTAGACAGTGAGGCATTGCCTACACCTTCTGGTCCCATAAACTGCGTCTTCAGGCCAACTGAACGCGCCTGACGCAGCATTTGCCCCATTTCCGGGTAGTAGCCACCGTAATAAACGAAGTCGATATTTTCTTTTTTCAGGCGGGCGATCAGCGCAGAAAAATCTTTCTCCCCGGCGGTGATCCCATCAAAGAAGACGATGTTGGCTTTTCCTGCTTTCAGGCTGTCCTGCACCGAACGCGCCAGGCCTTCACCGTACTGCTGCTTGTCATGAATGATGGCGATACGCTGTGGTTTCACCTTCTCCAGGATGTATTTCGCGGCAGTCGGCCCCTGAGAGGAATCCAGACCCGCGGTGCGCATGATGTGCGCGTAACCACGCTGCGTCAGTTCCGGGTTAGTCGCTCCCGGAGAAATCATCAGAATGCCTTCGTCTTCGTAAATATCTGATGCCGGTTGAGTCGATGAAGAACACAGGTGACCAATTACGTACTGAATGCCGTCATTGACGATTTTGTTCGCGACGGCAACGGCCTGTTTCGGATCGCAGGCATCGTCATATTCCACGGCGACCAGCTTGTCGCCTTTGATCCCACCTTTGGCATTGATATCTTTAATCGCCTGACGTGCGCCATTAAATTCCATATCGCCCCACTGCGCGACCGGACCTGACATCGCCCCGACAACAGCTACCTTGATATCTTCTGCCATGACAGCATGCGACATTGCCAGTGCTATCACCCCTGCGATGATTGTTTTCGCATTCCGTTTCATTACCTGAATCCCCATTCGTGACGTAATTAATATTTTGTATTTATATGGTTAAAAAGCAGACTGTGCTTTTTTTGAACTGTACTATTTTTACCAGTCTCATTAATGGTTTAGCACAGTTTTTTAAGCAAAATCAGGCTAAAATCTCTATATTTCAGTCGATTAAGAAAAGATAATATTCTGCTTTTCACTATAGATAAACAAAAAAAAGTGCGTTTGTCAGCATAAAATAACGGTACAAAGAGCCGAATAAAATGCTGCATTCCAGGGTATTATTCTGCCTGTTTTTCAATCTTTGCTGTTTCAAACTGCCATTGCTGTTGTCACAAAACGATTAACCTGGTTAATCGCATAAAAAAGAGAAAGCATCCGAGTAAATTATTTCGGTACACTGATTCCATCTTTTGTGATTTGGACATGCTGTTAATGAAGCTGACCATCGTTCGTTTAGAAAACTTTAGTGCTCAGGATCTCATCGATCTTGGCAAAATCTGGCCGGAATATTCCGCCTCATCATTAAGCGTAGATGAAACGCACCGGATCTATGCCGCACGCTTTAACGAGCGCCTGCTTGGCGCAGTACGCGTCACCCTGAGCGGTACGCAAGGTGCACTGGATTCCTTACGTGTACGCGATATCACCCGTCGCCGCGGCGTCGGGCAGTATTTGATAGAAGAGGTGATCCGCGAAAACCCAAGTGTGAGTTCATGGTGGATGGCGGATGTTGGCGTTGAAGACCGCAGCGTGATGGCGGCGTTTATGCAGGCGTTAGGGTTTACAGCACAGGCGGATGGCTGGGAGAAACGCTAAAAGAAAGCCGGGTGGCGCTTTGCTTACCCGGCCTACGAAGTGCTCGTTGTAGGCCGGGTAAGGCGAAGCCGCCACCCGGCACTCAATTATTTAGCATCAGTCGCCGTACCATTAGCATGCCAATCAAACACGCCAAATTCGAAGCCTTTCAGGTCGCCCTTCGCATCCCATGACAGTGGCCCCATCACGGTCTCCACGGTATTGGCTTTCAGGTATTTGGCAATTTCAGCCGGATCGTCAGACTGGTTCAGACCGGCCTGCAAAGACTGCAGTGCGGCGTAGGTCGTCCACACAAATGCACCGCTTGGGTCCTGTTTCTTGGCTTTGATAGCATCCACAATCGGTTTGTTCGCCGGTACCTGGTCGTAGTTCTTCGGCTTAGTCACCAGCAAACCTTCTGCCGATTCACCCGCAATGTTAGACAGCGACACGTTCGCGACTCCTTCAGGCCCCATAAACTGGGTCTTCAGGCCTGCGGCACGAGACTGGCGCAGGATCTGGCCCATTTCCGGGTGATAACCGCCGTAGTAAACAAAATCGATGTTCTCTTTCTTCAGACGCGCCACCAGCGTAGAGAAGTCTTTCTCACCGGCGGTGATCCCGTCGAAGAACACCACGTCAGCGTTGGCTTTCTTGAGGTTGTCCTGCACGGAGCGCGCCAGGCCTTCGCCGTACTGCTGTTTGTCGTGAACGATAGCAATACGCTTCGGTTTCACTTTTTCAACGATATATTTGGCGGCCGTTGGGCCCTGATCGGAATCCAGGCCGGTGGTACGCATCACCAGTTTATAGCCGCGCGCGGTGAGTTCCGGTGCCGTTGCCGCAGGGGTGATCATCAGAATACCTTCGTCTTCATAGATATCTGACGCAGGTTGAGTGGACGATGAGCACAGGTGGCCGATAACGTATTTAATCCCGTCGTTGACCACTTTGTTAGCAACCGCTACCGCTTGTTTCGGGTCACAGGCATCGTCATATTTCACCATGACCAGTTTGTCGCCCTTCACGCCGCCTTTGGCGTTGATATCCGCAATAGCCTGTTCTGCGCCGGTAAATTCCTGATCGCCATACTGCGCCACCGGGCCGGACATCGCGCCGACGACGGCAACTTTAATATCCTTAGCAAAGGCCATATTGCTCAAAGACAGGGCGATACATCCTGCCAATAACGCTTTACCCTTCATATTCATCCTGACAATCCCCATTATTGTGGTTATTACGTGTGTTGTGATGTTGTTGTTCAGCACTTTATATCGATTATTGGATAGCTACCCGTGCTTTAGCAGCATACTCTGCTAAAACATACCCGATTTTTATTATTTTGGAATAGTTAAATTTACATCCAGATAACAAATTCGCATTGGGGGAGAGGAGGAAAGGACGTAGGTCCGATAAGCAAAGCGCCATCGGGCAAACATTTTGCCGGATGGCGACGTAAACGCCTTATCCGGCCTAAAAAAAACCCCCGAATTCACATTCGAGGGTTGATTGGCCATTCGTGAAAATTACGCTTCGATTGCGGCGCGCAGTTTTTTCATGGCGTTCTTTTCAAGCTGACGAACACGTTCAGCGGAAACGCCGTAGCGATCGGCCAGTTCCTGCAACGTAGACTTGTTGTCTTCGTCCAGCCAGCGGGCACGGATAATATCCTGGCTACGCTCGTCCAGACCTTCCATTGCGTGAGTCAGCTTGTTCGCGGCCTGATCTTCCCAGTTATCCTCTTCAATGCCATCAGCAAAGTTGGAGGATTTATCCTGCAGATACAGAACCGGGGCCATCGGCTGGCTGTCGGACTCGTCGTCCGAAGACATGTCAAACGTCATGTCCTGCGCCGCCATACGGGATTCCATTTCGCGCACGTCTTTGCTGGAAACGCCCAGCTCGCGGGCAACCATTTCCACTTCATCCTGATTAAACCAGCCCAGACGCTGCTTGGTTTTGCGCAGGTTAAAGAACAGCTTACGCTGTGCTTTGGTGGTCGCGACCTTCACGATACGCCAGTTACGCAGAACGTATTCGTGGATCTCAGCTTTGATCCAGTGCACGGCGAAGGAAACCAGGCGCACACCCACTTCCGGGTTGAATCGACGCACGGCTTTCATCAGGCCGATATTACCTTCCTGAATCAGATCCGCCTGCGGCAGGCCATAGCCCGCGTAGTTACGAGCAACATGAACAACAAAGCGCAGGTGAGACAGGATCAGCGTTTTAGCTGCTTCCAGATCGCCCTGGTAATGCAGCTTTTCAGCCAGCGCCCGCTCCTCGTCAGCCGACAACATCGGCCACACGTTCGCAGCCCGGATGTAAGACTCCAGGTTACCAACAGGGGCTAAAGCTAAATTTTGCATTTCTTTGGTCATTCAAATCCTCTCAATCTTTGTCATCTGGCGTTGGTAAAAACCAATAGCAACAACCATGCCAGAGCTTATGAGCAACGAGAATATCATTCAATCTTTTATCAGACAGTGATTTTATCCACAAGTTCCATGTCGTAATGTGTATAAATTACGCACAAAATGTGACATCACGATGAATGCGCCGGGAAGAGAAAACAGGGCTCTTTCCCTGCAGAGCGAACTACTCAGTGCAGGGAAAGATTATACCAGAGATTTTTTAATCGGGGGTAAAGTGGCGTAAATGTTGAACCGTGGCAAGCCAGGCTGCCACCCAGCCAATCATTGAGCATACCAGCAGGAGCAGCAGGCACTCATCGAATGATAAGCCGTTGATATCAAACTTCGTTCCAAAAATTTGCGCCACTTCCGTGACCGCTGACGACAGTCGCATCACCAAAATTTCTGACAAAATCAGTGAAAGAAATGCGCCAGAAAAACCGAGCAACGCACCGCCGTAAAGGAACGGACGCAGGATAAATCCATCCGTTGCACCAATCAGTTTCTGCACGTTAATGGTATCGCGACGCGCAAAAATGCTCAGACGCACACTGTTACCGATGACCAGGAAGACCGCCGCGACCATCAGCACGCCAATCATCGCTGACACACGACCGACCAGGCCCGTTAACGCCGCCAGTCGCGCAAACCAGCTGTCATCCATGCGAACTTCATCGATACCGTTGATTTGTGCAATGCGATCACGCAGCGTGTTCAGTGATTCCGTGCCCTGGAAATCCAGTTTCGGAATCACCACCGCCACGGCCGGAAGTGGGTTTTCTTCCAGCATATCCAGCGCGCCGCCAAAGCCGGACCAGTTACGGAATTCGCCCAGCGCATCGTCACGGGAGAGGTAATTCACTTTCTCCACGCCCTGCTCGGCCTGTAACTGCCCCACCACACGTGCCGCCGCATCATCATCCAGCGTTTTTTGCAGATATACGGTGATCTGCGGGGACGGGTAATACTGGCTTGCCGCCTGGTTCACGTTCTTGTAGACCATGTAACAAACACTTGGCAACGTCAGTGAGATAGCGATAACCATCACCGTCAGGAACGTCGCCAGCGGCTTGCTTTTCAGGTCCTGCAACGCCCCCTGGAACGCATAGCGCACTTGCTCGTTAAAGACGTTGGTTTTACGCGAGTTCGGTTTTGGCGACGCTTTCGCACGTTTTGGCGCGTTGCGACCGCCCTCTCCGGGCGCACCGCCCGATTTACGGAAACGATCCAGTCGTCCACCGAACTGTTTGATTTGATTGATAGCGTCGCGTCTATTCATTCACCAGGCCTCCGTGCAAGTGTCCGTCACTCAGGACAAGCTGGCGATAAGAACGACGGGAGATCAGCCCAATATCGTGCGTCGCCATTAATACCGTTACCCCGACGCGATTAAACTCTTCGAACAGACGCAGGATCCCTTCTGACAGAGCGTCATCCAGGTTCCCCGTCGGTTCATCCGCCAGCAGTACCGCAGGCTTGTTCACCACCGCGCGGGCGATGCCCACACGCTGCTGTTCACCGCCGGAGAGTTGAATCGGGAAGTTTTTCGCTTTGTCCAACAGCCCGACTTTATCCAGCGCCGCCGACACGCGACGACGAATATCGTCACCGCTGGCACCCGCAATGATCAGTGGGATTGCCACGTTGTCGAAGACGGTTCTGTCCATCAACAGGTGGTGATCCTGAAAAATCATGCCGATCTGGCGACGCAGAAACGGCACCTCACGGTTTTTCAAACGGCTGATGTCGTGCCCGCTGAAGTAGATCTTCCCGGCGCTGGGCCGTTCAATTCCACAGATCAGCTTCAGCAGGGTACTTTTACCCGCGCCGGAGTGGCCGGTCAGAAACGCCATCTCGCCAGGCTGCATATGGAATGTGACTCCCTGCAGCGCTTGTCTCCCACCGAGATAGGCCTTGCTGACATGTTCAAAGCGAATCATTGTTAATCCTCTCGGGCAAAAAGTGCCTCTATAAAATCGCCCGCTTTAAACGGACGTAAATCCTCGATACGTTCGCCCACACCGATATAGCGGATAGGGATGCCAAACTGATCGGCAACCGAGAAAATGACCCCACCTTTCGCCGTTCCGTCCAGCTTGGTCAGGGTGATACCGGTTAAACCCACCGCTTCATGGAACAGTTTGGCCTGGCTTATCGCATTCTGCCCGGTGCTGGCATCGATAGTCAGCATAACTTCATGCGGCGCATCTTCGTCCAGCTTCTTCATCACACGAACGATTTTTTTCAATTCTTCCATCAGGTGCGATTTATTCTGCAAACGCCCTGCGGTATCAGCGATCAGCACATCTACGTTTCGCGCCTTCGCCGCCTGAATGGCGTCAAAGATAACGGAGGCAGAATCCGCACCGGTATGCTGAGCAATCACCGGAATATTGTTACGCTGACCCCAGACCTGCAACTGCTCTACCGCCGCGGCACGGAAAGTATCGCCCGCCGCCAACATCACTGATTTACCCTGCTGCTCAAACTGACGCGCCAGCTTGCCAATGGTGGTGGTTTTACCCACGCCGTTAACACCAACCATTAAGATAACAAATGGCGTTTTACCCTCAACATTCAGCGGTTCATCAACTTTAGCCAGAATCTCGCCCATCTCATCTTTCAGCAGGCCGTACAACGCTTCTGCATCTTTGAGCTGCTTGCGGCTGGCGCCTTCCGTCAGATTCGCAATGATCTTGCGGGTCGTTTCTACGCCCACATCGGCGATCAGCAGTTGCTCTTCCAACTCTTCAAACAGATCATCGTCGATCTTTTTACCACGGAACAGACTGATAAATCCGGAACCGAGGTTTTCTTTGGTTTTCAGAAGGCTACGCTTCAGGCGCGCAAAGAAACCTTCTTTCGTCGGTTTTTCCTGCTCCTGCACAGCGTCTTCTACCACCGCCTCTTCTGCTGCTGGCGTGTCTTCAACAGGCTCAACAATCGCGGCATCTTCAGCAATTTCTTCCACCGCTTCAGCTGCCAACGCCTGTGCTTCCAGCTCTTCATCAGTTAGCTGTGGCTCGTTTTCAGCTTCTTCTTCAACGGCCTCAACAATTTCAACGGTTTCCGCTTCAGCCTGCCACTCTTCTGGTGAAACGTCTTCGGCTTTAACCTCTTCCGGCAGCGGTAATTCTTCGTGTTCGGTCACTGCCGCGGGTGCCGGAGTTTCCACTATGGATTCAACGACCGGTTGCTGTTGTTGAGCAACAGGTTCTTCTTCCGGCTGCAGTTTTTCAATTTCCGCAACCTGTTCAGTGACTTCAACAACTTCAGCGGCAAAGGCTTCAGTTTCTGCCTCGCTATGCGTTTCCTGCGCGCGTGACGGCTCATCAACGACGGTTGCTTCTTCAGTAACCGGTTGTTGTTCTTCGTTTTTTAGTTCTGTCTCGTTTTCCGGTGCCTGCTCTTTTTGACCAAAGCCCAGCCAGGAAAAAAAGCCACGTTTTTTCTCTTTCGCCATTTGCGACTACACTCCCCCGCTGTTGCTTCATGGCACAGCGTCAACGCTATGTACATAGCAGCTAAAAAAATGATGAAATAGTCTATCACTTAACTTAACTCACATCACCGCCTGGAATGACATGCTATAGGCGGATTGAGCAATAATAGAAATGAAAAAACCGAATCACTCAGGCAGCGGTCAGATCCGCATTATTGGCGGGCAATGGCGAGGCCGTAAACTCCCGGTTCCGGACAGTCCGGGTTTACGCCCAACGACCGACCGTGTACGCGAAACGCTGTTTAACTGGCTGGCCCCGGTGATGGTCGATGCTCGTTGCCTTGATTGCTTTGCTGGCAGCGGCGCATTGGCTCTGGAAGCACTCTCCCGCTATGCGGCAGATGCCACGCTTCTGGAGATGGATCGCGCGGTTTCGCAGCAGTTACAAAAAAATCTCGCCACGCTGAAGGCAACACATGCCCGCGTCATCAACACCAACACCCTGACGTTTTTAGCCCAGACGGGTACGCCGCATAACGTAGTGTTTGTTGATCCACCGTTTCGCAAAGGATTACTGGAAGAAACATTAACACTTCTGGAAACTCGCGGCTGGCTGGCAAACGAAGCGTATATTTACGTTGAAAGCGAAGTCGAAAACGGCCTGCCTGTTGTTCCGGTTAACTGGTCGTTGTACCGCGAAAAAGTGGCTGGGCAGGTTGCTTATCGCCTGTATCAACGTGAAGCACAAGGAGAGCAACATGCTGATTAATCTGGGTCGTCTGTTAATGCTGTGTGTCTGGGCATTCCTGCTCCTGAATATTTTTCAACCGTTCCCACGTCCGCTCAATATCTTCGTGAATGTGGCGCTGGTGTTTATGGTGCTGATGCACGGCATGCAGTTGGCGCTGCTGAAATCAACCATGCCGAAAGATGGCCCGCAAATGACCCGCGGCGAGAAAATCCGTATTTTTCTGTTTGGCGTATTTGAGTTGCTGGTGTGGCAGAAGAAGATTAAGAGCCAGTTGAAGAAATAAATTGAGATCCCTTCGCCCGGTGGCGCTCTGTTTACCGGGCCTACGGACTTGTAGGCCGGATAAGGCATCAGCCGCCATCCGGCATTCGTTGGGTAAAATCAACAAAACGCGAACCCTTGTAGCTCAGCGTGCCTTTGTCGCCAACCGTTAACGCATGATACTGCTGGGCATCAAGGCGAAAGGTCTGCTCCAGGCCGCCGCTTTGCGGTTTGAAGCTGGCTTCATAGCGCATGCTGGTGCCCGCTGGCGTCACTTCCTGTTGACGTGAACGCCGGTCATTTAGCGGCTTCTCTCGCTTATTACTCACCACCACCCTCTTTTGCACCAACGGTGCAGCATCATTTTCCGCTTTTTCCCGCCGCTGCTGGACAAAGCGAAACGACGCGGCAATAACGATTAAGACAATGATCACAATAAAAAAAAGGGGTGGCTTACTCATATTATTAACCCATCAGAAAATGCGGAAATAAGCATACCTTGCCTGTTATGGTGTTGTCATCTGGCGGTATCGGACTCTACACTGGTCAATAGAGCCGTAAGCACCCCGCTTACGAAAAAATAACGAATTCAAGGAACTAAGATGCTTTGGTCGTTTATCGCTGTTTGTCTTTCCGCATGGTTGTTCGTGGATGCTTCCTATCGTGGGCCCGCCTGGCAACGCTGGGTCTTTAAACCCCTGACGTTATTGCTCCTGCTGCTGCTGGCCTGGCAGGCGCCAATGTTTAACGCCATCAGCTACCTGGTACTGGCCGGCTTGCTTGCCTCGCTGCTGGGTGATGCGTTGACGCTATTGCCACGTCAACGTCTGTTGTACGCCATTGGCGCGTTTTTCCTGTCACACCTGCTGTATACCATTTACTTCGCCAGCCAAATGACGCTGTCGTTCTTCTGGCCTTTACCGCTGGTGCTGCTGGTGTTAGGTGCGTTGCTGATCGCCGTGATCTGGACACGTCTGGAAGAACTGCGTATCGCCATATGTACTTTTGTCGGTATTACTCTGATGATGGTCTGGATGGCAGGTGAACTGTGGTTCTTCCGCCCGACGGCTCCGGCGCTGTCAGCATTTTTGGGGGCCTCATTACTGTTCATTGGCAACTTTGTCTGGCTGGGGAGCCATTACCGTTACCGCTTCCGCGCGGATAACGCGATTGCGGCGGCTTGCTACTTCGCTGGGCATTTCCTGATTGTTCGTTCGCTGTATCTTTAAAAACCCTTGACTCTGGAGTCGACTCCAGAGTGTATCCTCCGGTTAATACGAAATGATTATCAATCGGAGGATGCCATGTCGACACCAGAGGCCAATGGCAAAAAAGCCCCACAGTTTTCTTCATTCAAGCTCGCGCCTACACCGCAGAAAGCTGATGACTGCTGCTGTGAAGGCAGTTGCTCAACCCCACCACCCGTTTCTGCAACCGTAATAGGTACTCGCTATTCCTGGAAAGTGGCGGGCATGGACTGTGCGGCCTGCGCCCGAAAAGTAGAGAATGCGGTCCGCCAGGTCAGCGGCGTTAACCAGGTCCAGGTTCTGTTCGCCACTGAAAAACTGGTGGTGGATGCCGGTTACGATGTCCGCCAGCAAATTGAAAGCGCAGTGCAGAAAGCCGGCTACACTCTGCGTGATGAGCAGGCGCCAGAAGAAGCCCCCGAATCACGGTTTAAAGAAAACCTGCCACTGATTTCATTGATTATCATGATGGCCATCAGTTGGGGACTGGAGCAGTTCAATCACCCCTTCGGCCAGATAGCCTTTATCGCCACCACACTGGTGGGTCTGTACCCCATTGCACGTCAGGCGCTGCGCCTGATGAAGACCGGTAGCTACTTTGCCATTGAAACGCTGATGAGCGTCGCCGCCATCGGAGCATTGTTTATCGGTGCAACGGCGGAAGCGGCCATGGTACTGCTGTTGTTTTTAATTGGTGAACGCCTGGAAGGATGGGCTGCCAGCCGCGCCCGTAAAGGGGTCAGCGCGCTAATGGCGCTGAAGCCGGAAACCGCCACGCGTCTGCGTAACGGCGAGCGCGAAGAGGTGGCCATTAACACCCTCCAGCCAGGCGACATCATTGAAGTTGCCGCCGGAGGACGTTTACCCGCCGACGCTAAACTGGTTTCGGGTTTTGCCAGCTTTGATGAAAGCGCATTGACAGGTGAATCTATTCCGGTTGAGCGAGCATTGGGCGAAAAAGTCCCGGCAGGTGCCACCAGCGTAGACCGACTGGTCACTCTCGAGGTTCTCTCTGAACCCGGTGCCAGTGCGATTGACCGTATTTTGAAACTGATTGAAGAGGCCGAAGAGCGTCGCGCCCCTATAGAGCGTTTTATTGATCGCTTCAGCCGGATTTATACCCCGGCCATCATGGCGATTGCCTTGCTGGTCACGCTCGTACCGCCGCTGCTGTTTGCCGCTTCCTGGCAGGAATGGATTTATAAAGGGCTAACGCTGCTGCTGATCGGTTGTCCGTGTGCACTGGTTATTTCAACCCCTGCCGCAATCACTTCCGGATTAGCCGCAGCGGCGCGTCGCGGGGCGTTAATCAAAGGCGGTGCCGCCCTGGAACAGTTGGGCAGAGTCACGCAGGTGGCGTTTGATAAAACCGGCACCCTGACCGTCGGTAAACCGCGCGTCACGGCGATTCATCCGGCAAGCGGGCTAGACGAAGCCGAACTGCTGGCGTTGGCAGCGGCAGTTGAACAAGGCGCAACGCATCCGCTGGCCCAGGCCATTGTCCGTGAAGCACAGACGCGTGAACTGAGTATTCCGTTGGCGACAGAACAGCGTGCGCTGGTTGGCTCAGGGATTGAAGCACAGGTAAACGGCGAGCGCGTACTGATTTGCGCGGCAGGCAAACATCCTGCTGATGCCTTTGCCGGGCAGATAAGCGAACTGGAAAGCGCAGGCCAAACCGTCGTGCTGGTCGTGCGTAACGATGCCGTTCTCGGCGTACTGGCCTTGCAGGACACGCTGCGCGACGATGCCCGCACCGCCATCAGCGAGCTGAATCAACTCGGTGTGAAAGGGGTGATCCTGACCGGCGACAATCCTCGCGCAGCCGCCGCTATTGCCGCTGAACTGGGGCTTGAATTCAAAGCGGGGCTATTACCGGAAGACAAGGTACAGTCCGTTACCCAGCTCAACCAACTGTCACCACTGGCGATGGTCGGCGATGGGATCAACGACGCTCCGGCGATGAAAGCCGCCACCATCGGCATTGCCATGGGTAGCGGAACCGATGTTGCGCTGGAAACTGCCGATGCGGCCCTGACGCATAACCGTCTGCGTGGCCTAGTGCAAATGATCCAGTTGGCGCGCGCAACCCACGCCAATATTCGACAAAATATTGCGATTGCGTTGGGTCTGAAAGGGATTTTCCTTGTTACCACGCTGCTGGGGATAACCGGATTGTGGCTGGCAGTACTGGCAGATACGGGGGCAACAGTGCTGGTAACCGCCAACGCGCTGCGGTTGTTGCGTAAAGGATAGTGCCTGTTTCTCGCCTGATGGTGCTTCGCTTATCAGGCCTACAGGTTACACCGCCCTTGTAGGCCGGATAAGCGTTAGCGCCATCCGGCATAACAAGATTACTGCCCTTTGCGCACTAAATAGCGGTACGGCAGCGAGTCGGTCTCTTTGGCCACCAGTTCATGTTCCATAAAAGTACAGAAGCCGGGAATATCGCGGGTTGTCGCCGGATCGTCTGCAACAATCAGCAGCGTCTCACCGGCCTGCATACCACGCACGGTTTTACGCACCATCATGACGGGCTCCGGGCAGCGCAGCCCCTGCGCATCAAGAGTATGGTCGGGAGAAGTAAACAGATCGCTCATCGTAGTCTCATTCATACAAAAACGGCGTTATTTTACGCTCTGTTGTGGCGTAAGCCAATCAGGTTAACGATTGCGTGAAAAACAACCATTGCAATGTGTTTTTAAAGCAGTATCATGCGACGGTTTTTTATTGGGTTCCCTCACCCCATCCAACAAAAAGGTCACAATATGACTCCGTTTACACAAAATCAGCGCGTAAAAGCGTTGTTCTGGCTATCGCTATTTCATCTGCTGGTGATCACCTCCAGCAACTATCTGGTGCAGCTTCCGATCTCCATCTTTGGTTTTCATACCACCTGGGGCGCGTTTAGCTTTCCGTTTATTTTCCTCGCGACCGATCTGACCGTGCGTATCTTTGGCGCACCGCTGGCAAGACGCATCATCTTTGCCGTGATGGTTCCTGCGTTGCTGATCTCCTATGGCGTGTCTTCACTGTTCTATATGGGTTCCTGGCAAGGTTTTGATGCGCTGCTGCACTTTAACCTGTTTGTCGCCCGTATCGCTGCCGCCAGTTTTATGGCTTACGCGCTGGGACAAATTCTGGATGTGCACGTCTTTAACCGCCTGCGTCAGAACCGTCGCTGGTGGCTCGCGCCTACGGCCTCAACGCTGTTTGGCAACATCAGCGATACGCTGGCGTTCTTCTTTATCGCCTTCTGGCGCAGCCCGGATGCCTTTATGGCCGAGCACTGGATGGAAATCGCGCTTGTCGATTACTGCTTCAAAGTGCTGATCAGCATTATTTTCTTCCTGCCGATGTATGGCGTGTTGCTGAATATGTTGCTGAAAAGGCTGGCAGATAAATCTGAAATCTCTGCATTGCAGACGAGTTAAAGGTTCATTTTCCGAGTTGTGATAAGATGGACGAATGAGCCGTTATGGCCGTTTATCGAAAGGAAGAAGTCAATGCGCAATCTGGTTAAATATGTCGGTATTGGCCTGCTGGTTATGGGGCTTGCGGCCTGTGATAATAGCGATACAAAAGCGCCAGCAGAGGGTGCTGCCGCACAAAGCAGCGCCGCCGGACAACCGGTTAACCTGCTCGACGGCAAACTCAGTTTTTCCCTGCCGGCAGACATGACCGATCAGAGCGGCAAGCTGGGCACTCAGGCCAACAACATGCACGTTTATTCTGACGCAACCGGCCAGAAAGCGGTGATTGTGATTGTCGGTGACGATACCAGTGAAGCACTGCCTGTACTGGCAAAACGTCTGGAAGATCAGCAGCGTAGCCGTGACCCGCAACTGCAGGTGGTCACTAACAAGTCCATTGAGCTGAAAGGCCACACGCTTCAGCAGTTAGACAGCATCATTTCAGCGAAAGGCCAGACTGCCTACTCCTCCGTGGTGTTGGGCAAAGTGGACAACCAACTGCTGACCCTGCAAATCACGCTGCCAGCTGATGATCAACAGAAAGCACAGACCACGGCAGAAAACATCATTAACACGCTGGTTATCCAGTAATCGTTAAGACGATGATGCGGCCTCCGGTGACACCACCTGAGGCCGTTTTTTTAACCGCCATGTCAGCAATAACGCCACCGCCACCAGCCCTGCGGCCGCCAGATAGATAACCGGTACACCCGCCCACGTCATCACCAGTCCCGCCAAAGGCCCGGTGACACCCAGCGACAAATCCATAAATACCGTATAGGTCGCCAGTGCCGCGCCCTGATTCTGCTGCGGGACCGCTTTTACCGCGACCACACCCAGCGCCGGGAAGACTAACGAGAACCCTGCGCCGGCCAGTAGCACGCCGATTTTCGCCATCCACGGCATGGAAGCCATCCCGACCAGCAACAGCCCAACAATTTCGACGCTAAAGCAGATCATCGCGACATTCAGCCCACCTAATCGGTTGATGCCATTTGGGAATAGCAGACGAGTACCGACAAACGTGCAGCTAAATAGCGTCAGCGCGAATGCCGCGCCGTCCCAGCCTTTCGCGTCGTAAAACAGGGTAATAAACGTGGCGATCACCCCAAAGCCGGCAGAGGCCAACGCCAGTGCCATACCGTACGGCCAGACTCGTCCAAGCACCGCGCGAAACGGTAACGGTTTGCCTTTACTGGCTTTCACTGCCGGACGCGGCAGCGCCAGCAATATTGCCAGCAGCGCCACGGCCATCACGGTCAGCGCCAGCCCCTGTAAGCCACCCCAGGCGTAGCACAGCACCCCCAACGGCGCACCGATCGCCATCGCCCCATAGGTGACAATACCGTTCCATGAAATCACCCGTCCAATGTGCATTGAGCCAACCACCCCAACGCCCCACAATGTAGAGCCGGTCCCGGCAAAGCTTTGCCCGATGCCCAGAATCACGCGCCCCAGGCACAGCAGTAATAAACTGGCCAGCGGCCAACCATGAGCGCTCCCTGCCAGCAAATAGCCCAGACCACTTAAAAAACAGCCGCACAGCCCAAATACCACAATCTTTTTCGGCCCCAGCAAATCGGCATAGCGACCGGCATGAGGGCGACTCAACAACGTCGCGAAGTATTGCAGACTGATAACCAGCCCGGCCCAGAAGGCACTAAATCCCATCACATCATGGACATAACCCGGCAAAACCGCGAGCGGGAGGCCGATGGTCAGATAGCTGGCAAAGTTAAACATCACCACGGAGACAATGCGCAGATTGAGGCGCAATCCGCTCAGCGTCGGTTCAGCGACGGGTTCGGGCATGGAGGGTCACCACATATTCACAACAGTGTTTCATTTCTACCATGTTGCAGCCCAGAAATCAGTAACCAGATTAGGAATATCGGCAGCAAGCCAGCCGCTACACTTAATGCAAAAATGCACACAGGAAGAAGACATGACGACCATCCAGCCTGACAAAACAGGTTTGCACATTTTGCTTAAACTGGCCGCGCTGGTGGTGATCCTCGCGGGTATACACGCCGCAGCCGATATCCTTGTGCAGCTACTGCTGGCCCTGTTTTTCGCCATTGTGTTGAACCCCCTGGTAACCTGGTTTATTCGTCGGGGGATCCGTCGCCCGGTAGCCATTACGCTGGTGGTCGTCGTGATGCTCATCGTCCTTACCGCACTGGTTGGTGTCCTGGCATCGTCGATCACAGAATTCATGGCCATGCTGCCCAAGTACAATAAGGAGCTGACGCGCAAAGTCCTGTATCTGCAAGAGATGGTGCCGTTTCTAAATTTGCATATGTCACCAGAGCGCATCCTGCAACGTATCGATTCCGACAAACTCATGACCTTCACAACCACGCTGATGACGAGTCTTTCCGGTGCGATGGCCAGCGTCGTTCTGCTGGTGATGACGGTGGTCTTTATGCTGTTTGAGGTACGTCACGTTCCCTACAAAATGCGCTTTGCGCTGAACAATCCGCAGATCCATATTGCGGGGCTGCATCGGGCATTAAAGGGCGTATCTCATTATCTGGCACTGAAAACGTTACTCAGCTTATGGACTGGCGCCATCGTCTGGCTGGGACTGGCGCTAATGGGCATTCAATTTGCTCTGATGTGGGGCGTGCTGGCCTTCCTGCTCAATTATGTGCCCAATATAGGCTCGGTTATTTCCGCCGTGCCGCCTATGATTCAGGCGTTGCTGTTCAATGGCCTGTACGAGTGCGTGCTGGTCGGCGCGCTGTTTCTGGTGGTGCATATGGTGATTGGCAATATCCTTGAGCCACGTATGATGGGGCATCGCCTGGGATTGTCGACGCTGATCGTTTTCCTGTCCCTGTTGGTGTGGGGATGGCTGCTCGGTCCCGTGGGCATGTTGCTCTCCGTCCCATTAACCAGCGTGTGTAAAATCTGGATGGAAACCACCACCGGTGGCAGCAAACTGGCCATTTTACTTGGTCCCGGCAGACCCAAAAGTCGGCTACCCTGAAAAACTACCAACCGAGGTAGTTTTTATCTTTTTATATGCCCGTTAAACTGATATCCATACAGGTATATATCGCAATTTATCTTAAATAAAGAGTGAAAAGGATTTCATTTTTTAATAAAGAAATTACATAAGTCAACGTACGGATGTCTTTGCCAAACCGCATAAGAATAATGAATCCCCCCATAGCATTTAACTCAAACTATCTGCCTATATTTAAAGGTTATTTTATTTGATACGTTTTATCTAAAAATCTATACTTCTCGCCGATGATTACGCTGAAAAATTTCCGTTGAAGAAAATCACCGAATATTACCATCCGGTAACCTCCGTCGCCTTGCTATCGGACACGTGAAATAAAATGCTAATTTAGCTTAAATAGAATCACAGGTGCTGCAGGGTGATCATTATTTCGAAGCTTATTATTAAACACGTATAAACAGTACTTTGAGAGGGAGTTTTAATGAAACAGTATATTAAGTGGTTTGCGGCCATTGCCGTTGTCGGTGCGCTGGCGGGATGTGCGCGTACTGCGCCGATCGATCAAGTTCACACCAGCGTAAGCGCGGGGCACACTCAGGATCAGGTTAAAACCGCGATTCTGAAAGCGGGCATTCAACGCCAATGGGTCATGTCTGAAGCCGGTCCTGGTGTTATTAAAGCACGCCAACAAACCCGCGACCATGTGGCTGAAGTCCGTATCACCTATACCGCCACCAGCTATGACATTAAATACGACAGCAGCCTTAACCTGCAGGCTTCTGGTGGAAAAATCCATAAAAACTACAACCGCTGGGTACGCAATCTGGATAAAGACATCCAGCTCAATCTGTCAGCCGGTGCCAATCTGTAATTACGCCTAAAGTCGGGCCGAAAAGGCCCGATACTCTTACTCTCTGCCATTTAACAGGTTGTCCCCACATGTACGAACAGGATTCGCTTAGCGCACTGGATGCCATTACTGAAGCACAACGTATCGCCTTTGCCCCTATGCTTTTTCAAACCGCGTTGTGTCTGCGAAATGCGGGAGTACTCACCTGGCTGGACAAGCAAGGTAAACGCGGCGCCACGCTCGACGAAATTACCGAGAACAGCACCATCAACGAATATGCCGCCAGCATCCTGTTGGATATGGGGTTAAGTGGGCGAATCATTACCCACAAAGAAGGATATTATTACCTCGCAAAAGTCGGCCACTTCCTTTTACATGACACAATGACGCGTGTGAATATGGATTTCACCCAGGATGTTTGTTATCAGGGACTGTTCTATCTGGAGAATGCGCTGAAAGAAGGGAAACCCGCGGGATTAAAAATTTTTGGCGACTGGCCAACAATCTATCCTGCACTGTCGCAATTACCCCTGGCTGCGCGTGAAAGCTGGTTCGCTTTCGATCATTACTATTCAGATGGCGCATTTGATGCCGCATTGCCATATGTATTCGCCAGCGCCCCTGCAACCCTGTACGATGTCGGCGGAAATACCGGAAAATGGGCATTACGTTGTTGTCAACATGATGACAATATTGCAGTCACTCTATTAGATTTGCCGCAACAAATTGCACTTGCCCGCGAAAATATCGAAAATGCGGGATTATCCCATCGCATAAATTTCCATGCTGTGGATATGCTTAGCGACTCGCCTTTACCCGCAGAGGCAGATATCTGGTGGATGAGCCAATTTCTGGACTGTTTTTCCCCGGAACAAATTATCGCCATACTGAGCAACATTGCTCGGGTGATGAAACCGGGCGCGAAGCTGTGCATTATGGAACTGTTTTGGGATGCCCAAAAATTTGAAGCGGCCTCATTTAGCCTGAATGCGTCTTCGCTTTATTTTACCTGTATGGCGAATGGCAACAGCCGTTTCTACAGCGTAGAGAAGTTTTATCACTATCTGAATCAGGCAGGTTTTCAGGTAGATGAACGCCACGACAACTTAGGTGTTGGGCATACTTTATTGATATGTCAGAAGAAAAAATAAGAAACAATCGGAACAACCGATTTACCGCGGATACGCGTTGATGAAATTTGCATTCAACATTATCGACTGGCAGGCCAAGGCGCCAGGGTTAAGTGAAACAGAACAGTGGCAGGAATGGTCACGGTTTTCGCACGCCATCGATCCCACCGCGCCATTGGCTAAACCCAGCGAGTTACCAATGATGACGGCTCGCCGCCTCAGCTCCGGTAGTAAACTGGCCGTTGATTGCGGGCTGGCGATGCTACGCCGTCATGATATCGACGCCGTGTTGTACACCAGCCGCCATGGTGAACTGGAGCGTAACTACAGGATCCTGCACGCTCTGGCGACTGAGCAGGCACTCTCACCGACCGATTTCGCCCTCTCTGTGCATAATTCTGCGGTGGGAAACCTGACCATTGCCGCGAAAAAACCGATTGTCTCCTCCTCGCTTTCTGCTGGCAGGGATACGTTCCAGCAGGGGCTGTGCGAAATCATCGGGCTGTTGCAGGCGGGATATCAGCGCGTATTGATGGTCGATTTCGACGGTTTTCTGCCCGAGTTTTATCATCCACAGTTACCGCCTGATATGCCGACATGGCCGTTTGCCGTTGCACTGGTGATTGAGTCCGGTGATCGCTGGCAATGCGAAACCCGTCCACACCGCGCGCAAGGTGAGACGCCATTGCCACAAAGCCTGTTGTTTTTACAACATTATTTGCAAGATACCGCGGCGTTTACCCTGCCAGGCGAGCGCGTACAGTGGCAGTGGAGTCAGGGATGAACACGATTTTCCTGCGGCTTAATTGGGTATGGCGACTGGTGATGACCGGTTTTTGCTTTGCCCTGTTTGGCCTCGGCGGACTGCTCCTTTCTACCGTCTGGTTTAACGTATTGCTCATCGCAGTATGGGATAAAGCCCGGCGTCGGCGTATCGCCAGACGCAGCATTGCTGCCAGTTTTCGCCTTTTTTTAACGGTGGTAAAGCGACTTGGCGTGCTGGATTACCAGATTGCAGGACGAGACATTTTACGCAACGAAAAAGGGTGCCTGGTCGTTGCCAATCATCCGACGCTCATCGACTACGTGCTACTGGCCTCGGTCATGCCAGAAACCGACTGTCTGGTAAAAAGCGCATTACTAAAGAACCCGTTTCTCGGCGGCGTGGTCCGGGCAGCAGATTATCTGATTAACAGTCAGGCTGATGCGCTGTTACCCGCGTGCCAGCAACGTCTGGAACAAGGTGATACCATTTTAATTTTCCCCGAGGGAACCCGTACACGCCCCGGAGAGGAAATGACGTTACAGCGTGGTGCGGCGAATATCGCCGTACGCTGCAGCAGCGATTTACGCATCGTAACCATTAACTGCAGCGAACAAATGCTGGATAAAGAAAGCAAATGGTACGACGTCCCATCGATAAAGCCCATGTTCACCATTTCAGTACACGAACGGGTTAAGATCGATCAATTTTACGACGCAAATTCACAAGAACCGGCGCTGGCCGCAAGGCAGTTGAACCGGCATCTTTTGCTTCAATTACAACCAGGTACTTTACCTCTTTCAGGAATTAATGATGCAAGCGCTTTATCTTGAAATCAAAAATCTCATTATAACGACATTGAATCTCGACGAACTGACAGCTGACGATATTGATACCGAAGCGGCACTCTTTGGCGATGGATTAGGTCTGGACTCAATCGACGCCCTGGAGCTGGGGCTGGCGGTGAAAAACGAGTATGGCGTGGTCCTCTCAGCAGAGAGCGAAGAAATGCGTCAGCACTTCTTCTCCGTCGCCACGCTGGCATCGTTCATTCACGCGCAACGTGCCTGAGGATAGTCCGTTATGACCGAACAAAAAGCCATTTACGAAGAAGTCTCCTCACTGCTGGTCAAGCTGTTTGAAGTCGACCCGCAGGACATTAAGCCTGAGGCGCGCCTGTACGAAGATCTGGAACTCGACAGCATCGACGCCGTCGACATGATCGTGCATCTGCAAAAGAAAACCGGTAAGAAAATCAAGCCGGAAGAGTTCAAAGCAGTACGCACCGTACAAGATGTCGTCGACGCGGTAGAACGCCTTCTCAAAGAAGCGTAATTCACCGTGTCGGGCACTCGCTCGCTGCCAGTCGTACAACTGCTAACAGGCCTACTGTTGTTGGCCTGGCCGTTTTTGATCTGGTTTGGCCTTGCGCATAACAGTCTGCACTGGTTGCTACCGTTGATGGCGCTACTCCTTTTTTTACGCTTTCGCCAGACCCGGCGACAGGCGGGGCCGTTGCGCGTCGTGACACAGGTCGTGGCGGTCGCGGGTATCACGTTGTGCATTGCCAGTTATCTGCTCAAAACGCATCAGTTGCTGCTGTTTTACCCGGTAGTGGTAAACGGCGTCATGCTGTCGGTATTTGGTGGTTCTCTGTGGTCCGCGATGCCCATTGTTGAACGCCTGGCGCGGCTGCGCGACCCAAATCTGCCCGAGGCAGGAGTACGCTACACACGCCGTGTGACACAAATCTGGTGCGCCTTTTTCATCATCAATGGCAGCGTTGCGCTCTTTACCGCACTGAATGGCGATATGACCCTGTGGACGACCTGGAACGGTATGGTTTCCTATCTGCTGATGGGAACATTGATGGTCGGCGAGTGGTTAGTTCGCCAACTAGTGATAAAACGAGATACCCAATGAAGCAGCCCCTCACACTTGCTCAATGGCTCTGTGACCTACGCCCAAACGACGTTCCTGTTGCGTGGCAGGAAGAGCATACCTGGACGCTGGGTCATCTGCGCCACGATGTGGCCCAGTTGATAACGTACCTGCAGCGGCAGGAAGGTGAACGCTGGGCATTGTGCTTCGAGAACAGCTATTTATTTATCGTCGCGCTGCTGGCCACGCTACATGCTGGCAAAACGCCAGTGATCCCTGGGCATTGTCGCGTTTCGTTGTTAAACGAGCAGCACAGGCTGTTTGACGGGGTACTGAGCGATAAAGCGCTGGAGTGGCAGGGAGTGCTGCGGGTGGTCAGTTCTGCCATGACACCCGTGACCCACGACATCACGTTTCCGGCAATACGCAGCGACGCTTTTGTGGAGCTGTTCACTTCCGGTTCGACCGGCCAGCCGAAACGCGTGATCAAACCGATCGCTCGCCTGGATAGCGAAGCGGCATTGCTCGCGACGCGCTTTGCCGATCGTCTGGCAGGTTGCCGGGTGGTCGCATCAGTGGTTCCGCAACATCTGTATGGTCTGACGTTCCGTATCTTCTTGCCGATGGCCTTAGGTCTGCCGCTGCACGCGGCAATGCTTTGGTATGCCGAACAACTGGCGGCGTTGAGCTCTGATCATCGGTATGCGTTTATCAGCAGTCCGGCGTTTCTGAAACGCCTCGACCACCACCTGGCACCGCCGCCGGTCGAACTGATACTGTCTGCGGGTGGTATGCTGCCCTGGCAAGACGTCACCCAGGCTGCTGACTGGCTGAATGTCTGGCCCGATGAGATCTACGGCAGCACTGAAACCGGCATCCTTGCGTGGCGTTATCGCCGTCAAGATGATGTGGCATGGCTGCCTTTTCCCGGCGTCAGATTTCAACCAGAAAATGACGCATTTCGCGTATTTTCACCGCTAATTGCCGCTGATGATGGCCTGTTGCTGGATGATATTCTGCAATTTACTGAAAACGGTCAGTTTCGCCTAATGGGCAGGCGTGGGCGAGTCGTCAAGATTGAAGAGAAACGCATTTCACTCAGCGAAGTGGAGCAACGCTTGCTGGCGCTGGACGGTATCCGTGACGTCGCGGCATTGCCGGTCTCACGCGGGGGGCGCCAGGGCGTTGGCGTCCTGCTGGTACTGGATGACAAAGCCCATCAACGCTGGCTCGCGTGCGGAGGAAAACCGCAAGAACTGACCTGGCGACGTTCGCTGTTGCCCTGGCTGGAGCCGGTCGCCGTTCCCCGCTACTGGCGGGTGATTGATGAGATTCCAGTCAACAGTATGAACAAGCGTGTCTATGCGCAATTACAGGAGTTATTTCATGAAACCCCATGAAATCGAGCGCCATCAGGCACAGCCTCAACAGGCTGAGATTATTTTACATCTCGACCCTTCGCTGTTTTGGTTTAGCGGGCATTTTGCCGTGCAGCCACTGCTGCCAGGCGTTGCACAACTGGATTGGGCGATGCATTACGCCACCACGTTGCTGGTCCCTGGCTGGCGTTTTCACAGTATTCAGAACGTGAAGTTCCAGTCACCGCTATTGCCTGAAACCACCGTCACCCTGAGCCTGAGCTGGCAGGAAGAACGTCAGATGCTCTCTTTTAGTTACCAGCGCCACGACGGTGAAGCGCGCCATACCGCCAGCAGTGGGAAGATTCGGTTATGCCGCTGACGTTTTCCCCGTGCGTGTTGATCCCCTGCTATAACCACGGCGCGATGATGTCGGGCGTATTGGAGCGTCTTCAGCCGTTCAATCTCCCCTGCATTGTAGTGGACGATGGCAGCGACAAGACCACACAAGACGAACTGGCACGCCTGGCGGCAGAATACCGCAATCTGACGTTAATTCGCCTGCCGGTCAACGCAGGCAAAGGCGCGGCGGTAATTAGCGGAATACAGGCGGCGGCAGATGCCGGGTTCAGTCATGCCGTGCAGGTCGATGCCGACGGGCAGCATGCCATTGAAGATATTCCCAGGCTGCTTGCATTAGCAAAAGAACATCCGACAGCGCTCATTTCCGGGCAACCGATTTACGATGATTCTGTTCCTCGCTCACGCCTGTACGGACGCTGGGTAACCCACATCTGGGTGTGGATAGAAACGCTCTCGTTGCAGCTAAAAGACAGCATGTGTGGTTTCCGTGTGTATCCGGTGGCACCTACACTGCAACTGGCACAGCGCGTGACGCTCGGCAAACGGATGGATTTTGATACCGAAGTGATGGTGCGCCTCTACTGGCAAGGCAACACCAGCTATTTTATCCCAACGCGAGTCACCTATCCGCAGGACGGGCTATCCCATTTCGACGCGCTCAAAGACAATCTGCGCATTTCATTAATGCACACTCGCCTGTTTTTTGGCATGTTGCCGCGTATCCCCTCCCTGCTTTTTCGTCGTTCATCAACACACTGGGCGCAGCAGCAGGAAGTCAAAGGGTTGTGGGGAATGCGTCTGATGCTGCTGGTCTGGCGTTTACTCGGTCGCAAAGCCTTCTCCCTGCTACTGTATCCGGTAGTCGGCGTTTACTGGCTCACCGCATCAACTGCCCGAAAAGCCTCTCAGAGCTGGATTAGCCGCGTACGGGCGCAACTGATCGCACGCCGGATGCCAGTACCGTCAAACCTGACCAGTTATCAGCATTTCCTGCGTTTTGGCGGCGCGATGTTGGATAAGATTGCCAGCTGGCGCGGTGAGCTGCACGTTGGCCGCGATGTTGTTTTTGCACCAGGCGCGGAAGAGACGCTAAATGTCAGCGACCCGCGAGGAAAACTGCTGCTGGCTTCGCATCTGGGCGATGTCGAAGCCTGTCGGGCACTGGCCCAGCTGCAGGGCAGTAAGACAATCAATGCGTTGGTATTTAGCGATAACGCCCAACGCTTTAAACAAATTATGGAAGAAATGGCCCCGCAGGCTGGGTTAAACCTGCTACCGGTGAACGATATCGGCCCGGATACCGCCATTCTGCTCAAAGAGAAACTGGATCGTGGCGAATGGATAGCCATCGTCGGCGATCGCATCGCCGTCACTACCCAACGTGGCGGAGAATGGCGTGTCTGCTGGAGCCGCTTTATGGGGCAAGTTGCGCCATTCCCACAGGGCCCGTTCATTCTTGCGTCTATTTTACGCTGCCCGGTGGATCTGATTTTCGCCCTGCGCCAGCAGGAGAAGCTACATATCCACTGCGAACCGTTTGCTGACCCGCTGCTCTTGCCACGCGCCACCCGACAACAGGCATTACAACATACCGTCGATCGCTACGCCGAACGCCTTGAGCACTATGCACTTCAGTCGCCACTCGACTGGTTTAACTTTTTCGATTTCTGGCAACTGCCGGACACCAAAGACAAGGAGTAAAGGGTGCTTAACGATCCCCGCTTTACGGCTGAAGTCGAGCTGACTATTCCGTTTCACGACGTCGATATGATGGGTGTAGCGTGGCATGGCAACTACTTCCGCTATTTCGAGATTGCCCGTGAGGCACTGCTGAACCAATTCGATTACGGTTATCGGCAGATGAAAGAATCTGGCTATCTGTGGCCCGTGGTCGACACTCGCGTGAAGTATCGCAATGCCCTGACTTTCGAGCAGCGTATCCGTGTACGCGCCCAAATTAAAGAGTTCGAAAATCGCCTGCGTATCGGCTACGAAATTTTTGATGCTGAAACAGGGAAACGCGCCACAACAGGCTACACCATCCAGGTCGCCGTAGACGAAAAAAGCCGTGAACTGTGCTTTGTCAGCCCCGATATTCTGTTTGAACGGATGGGAGTGACACCATGAAATTATGGCCATTGCTCCTGCTGCTCGTCAGCCCTTTCGTCAGTGCTCTGACGCTTGACGCCCTGCAACAGCGTTTTACCGAACAACCGGTGGTTCGCGCCCACTTCGATCAAACCCGGACGATAAAGGATCTGCCGCAGCCGCTACGATCTCAGGGCAACATGCTGATCGCCCGCGACCAGGGCCTGTTATGGGACCAAACCGCGCCGTTCCCGATGCAGTTGCTACTGGATGACAAACGGATGGTTCAGGCGATTAACGGTCAACCTCCGCAGACCATCACCGCGGAGAATAACCCGCAAATGTTCCAGTTTAACCATCTGCTACGGGCGTTATTCCAGGCGGATCGTAAGGTGCTGGAACAAAACTTCCGCGTGGCGTTTGCAGACTTAGGGGACGGGCGCTGGACGCTACGCCTGACGCCAATCACCACCCCGCTGGATAAGATTTTTGCGACGATTGATTTAGCCGGAAAGACCTACCTGGAGAGTATTCAGCTCAATGATAAGCAGGGCGATCGTACCGATATCGCGCTTTCCCAACACCAACTCACGCCAGCGCAACTGACCGATGACGAACGCCAACGCTTTACCGCCCAGTAAACGCCCCGCGCTGCTATGGGGAGCCGCCTGCCTGATTCTGCTTGGCGTCCTGCTGACGCTGCTACCTCAGGCCCGGCTTAACAGCAGCGTGCTGGCCATGTTGCCAAAGCAGACACTGGGGGCCATCCCGCCGAGTCTGAACGAGGGTTTTATGCAGCGCCTTGACCGGCAATTGGTCTGGCTGGTGAGCCCCGGTAAACAACCGGACCCGACGGTGGCGCGCGACTGGCTGGCGCGACTGCAAAAATCGCACGCGCTGGCCCAGGTGAAAGGCCCGATGGATGCCAACAGCCAGCAGGCCTGGGGGGCTTTCTTCTGGCAACATCGTAACGGCCTGATAGATAACGACACCCGCGCCCGTCTGCAAAACGGCGGCGAAGCGCAGGCCCAGTGGATTCTGTCCCAGCTTTACTCGGCGTTCTCCGGCGTCAGCGGCAAAGAGCTACAAAACGACCCTCTCATGCTGATGCGCGGCTCGCAGTTGGCCATGGCTAAAAATGGGCAGCGTTTACGCCTGATGGACGGCTGGCTGGTCACGCAGGACGAGCAAGGCAACTACTGGTATCTGTTACATGGCGAGCTGACCGGTTCATCGTTTGATATGCAACAGACGCACCAATTGGTCACTACACTGAATACGCTGGAAGGTGAGTTCAAAACCCACTATCCGCAGGCACAACTGCTGTCTCGCGGGACGCTGTTCTACAGCGATTACGCCAGCCAGCAGGCGAAACAGGATATCTCGACCCTCGGCATAGCGACCGTGATCGGGGTGATCCTGCTCATCGTGGCCGTGTTTCGTTCGCTGCGTCCGCTGCTGCTGTGCCTGATTTCAATTGGTATTGGCGCGCTGGCGGGAACCGTCGTCACGCTGCTGATTTTTGGCGAGCTCCATCTGATGACGCTGGTGATGAGCATGAGCATCATCGGTATTTCCGCCGACTATACGCTCTACTATTTGACCGAGCGGATGGTGCACGGTGCAGAAACATCGCCATGGCAAAGCCTTGCCAAAGTACGCAATGCCCTGCTCCTGGCACTACTGACCACCGTGGCGGCGTATCTGATTATGATGCTCGCCCCCTTCCCCGGTATTCGCCAGATGGCGGTATTCGCGGCGGTGGGTCTGAGTGCCTCATGTTTGACAGTCATTTTCTGGCACCCCTGGTTGTGTCGTCGCTTGCCGGTGCGCCCGGTTCCGGCAATGGTGCTCATGCTACGCTGGCTTGCCGCCTGGCGGCGGAATAAGACAGTATCCGTTGGCCTGCCGGTGGCGCTGGCATTGTTCTCGTTGGCAGGCATGGCGACGCTACGCGTAGACGATGATATCTCCCAGTTACAGGCGCTGCCGCAGGGCATTCTCGCTCAGGAAAAAGCGATTACCGCCCTGACCGGGCAAAGCGTCGACCAGAAGTGGTTTGTCGTGTACGGCAAATCCGCTCAGCAAACGCTGGAGCGACTGGAAGCCTTTACTCCCGCGCTGGAAGAGGCAAAAAAAGACGGATTACTCAGCGGGTATCGCACCATTCCGCTCAATTCACTCGCCCGGCAGCAGCAGGATCTCACCCTGTTAAAAGATGCCGCGCCCGCCGTCACAAAGGCCTTAAACAGCGCCGGACTGGCAACGGTGAACCCCGATCTTAGCGCCATGCCGGTCACCGTCGATGCCTGGCTTTCCAGCCCGGCCAGTGAGGGCTGGCGCTTGCTGTGGCTGTCGCTGGCGGACGGCGAAAGCAGCGTACTGGTTCCCGTTGAAGGCGTGAAACAAAGTGATGCTTTAAACACACTCAGCACGAAATATTCCGGCGTGGCGTGGGTGGATCGTAAGAGCAGCTTTGACAATCTGTTTGCCCTTTATCGCCATATTCTGACGGGCTTGCTGTGTGTTGCACTGGCAGTAATTGCCTGTGGTGCCGTGATTCGACTTGGCTGGCGTAAGGGCTTAATTAGCCTGGTCCCCTCCGTGTTATCTTTAGGTTGTGGTCTGGCGGTACTGGCCCTGAGTGGCCATGCGCTCAACTTGTTCTCACTGCTGGCATTGGTGTTGGTACTGGGAATTGGCATTAACTACACGCTGTTTTTCAGTAATCCACGCGGTACGCCACTGACGTCACTACTGGCTATCACGCTGGCGATGATGACCACGCTCCTGACGCTCGGCATGCTGGTCTTTAGCGCCACTCAGGCAATCAGCAGTTTTGGCATTGTGCTGGTAAGCGGCATTTTCACCGCCTTCCTGCTGTCACCGCTGGCGATGCCAACGAAAAGAGAGAAGAAAAAACGATGAGTAAACCGATATTTCGTTGGTTGAGTGGGCTTTTGCCGGATGGCGGCATTGTCGGTCAACACCAGCGCATCAATTGTAGGCCGGATAAGCACAGCGCCATCCGGCGGGGCCTGCTCGTCGCCACGTTACTGCTGGCCGGATGCGGCCACTCGCAGCCGGAACAGCAAGGCCGTCCGCAAGCCTGGTTAGAGCCGGGCGCTCGTGTGACGCTACCTGCTCCAGGGATTTCTCCCGCGGTGAATTCACAACAGCTGCTGACCGGAAGTTTTAACGGCAAAACTCAGTCGCTGTTGGTCATGCTTAACGCTGATGATAAGAAAATCACACTGGCCGGCTTGTCATCAGTTGGCATTCGCCTGTTCCTCGTGACTTACGATGAAAAAGGATTGCACACCGAGCAATCGATCATCGTTCCGCAACTGCCGCCCGCCAGTCAGGTGCTGGCTGACGTGATGCTCAGCCATTGGCCAATTAGCGCCTGGCAACCGCAATTACCTCAAGGCTGGAGGCTCGTCGATACGGGTGATACGCGTGAACTGCGCAATAGCCGCGGCAAACTGGTCACGGAAATCACGTATCTGAATCGAAAAGGAAAACGCGAACCGATCAGCATTGAGCAGCACGTATTTAAATACCACATCACCATTCAATACCTGGGTGACTGAGATGATCTACATTTCTGCCGTTGGCATGATTAACGCGTTGGGCAATAACACCGATGAAATCGCAGCCAACCTCACACGTGGCATCGCGCCGGGAATGCGCCCACGCGCGAACTGGCTGCAAGGACACCCACCCGCCGTATTAGCAGGCGTAGACGGTGAGCTGCCCGCGATCCCTCAGCAATTTAGCGCACATCGTTCGCGCAATAACCAGCTACTGCTGGCCGCACTGGCACAAATCCAGCCGCAGGTGGACGACGCTATCACCCGGTTTGGCCGCGATCGTATTGCTGTCGTTCTCGGTACCAGCACCTCCGGTCTGGATGAAGGTGACGTTCACGTTGATCTAATACTCAACGACAAAGAGAGCACCGACTGGCGCTACCCGCAGCAGGAACTGGGCGATCCGTCGCGTTTTCTTAGCCACTGGCTGGCGCTGGATGGCCCGGCCTTTACGCTCTCAACCGCCTGCTCGTCCAGTGCACGGGCTATCATGAGCGGGCGTCGCTTAATCGAATCTGGTCTGGTGGATATTGCCATTGTCGGCGGTGCCGATACGCTAAGCCGAATGCCAATCAACGGATTCCACAGTCTGGAATCGCTCTCCCCAACACGATGCCAGCCGTTTGGCCGCGACCGCAACGGGATCACCATCGGCGAAGGTGCCGCATTGATGGTATTAACCCGCGAGCCACAGCCCATTGCACTCCTGGGCGTCGGCGAATCCAGCGATGCGTACCATATTTCGGCTCCCCACCCGCAGGGAGAAGGTGCCATTCGCGCCATAGGCCAGGCACTTAACGACGCAGGAATGACACCGGAACACGTGGGCTATATCAATCTGCACGGAACGGCCACTCCGCTAAATGATCAAATTGAATCCAACGTCGTGAGCACACTATTTGGCGACACGGTCCCATGCAGCTCGACCAAACACCTGACCGGCCACACGCTGGGCGCTGCGGGGATCACCGAAGCCGCGATCAGTATGCTGATTCTGCAACGCAACCTGCCACTGCCACCGCAGGATTTTAGCCAGTCACCGCGCGATGAAACATTGCCCCCCTGCGGCATCATTGAACAGCCGCAGCCGCTGACTCGTCCAGTAATCTTATCTAACTCGTTCGCCTTCGGCGGTAATAATGCCAGCATCCTGCTCGGGAGAATCTCATGAGCCACTATTTATCACCGGGCGATTATTTACCGCATGATGCACCGATGTTGCTCCTTGAAGAGGTCGTCAGTGTGGCGGACGAAACCGCCACCTGCCACGTGACGGTATCAGCAAACAGCGTACTGGCCCCTTTCCTCGACCCTGATGGCAATTTGCCCGGCTGGTTCGCACTGGAATTAATGGCGCAGACCATTGGCGTCTGGTCTGGCTGGCACCGCCAGCAACACGGTCAGGCGAGTATTGCGTTAGGTATGGTGCTGGGCGCACGCGAGTTAGTCTGTGCTGCGGGTGTTCTACCTGCCGGGAAGAGGCTGAGCATCCATGTCAAATTGCTGATGCAGGATGCACGATTCGGTAGCTTTGAATGCGCCATTCAGGCAGACAACAAGACGCTGGCAACCGGTCGCGTCAACACCTTCCAGCCGACAGCAGAAGAAATTAACACGCTATTTCAACAAGGAGCGTCCACATGAGTCGTTCAGTTTTAGTTACGGGTGCCAGCAAAGGTATCGGTCGCGCCATCGCCAGACAACTGGCGGCAGACGGCTTTGTGGTCGGCGTGCACTATCATCGCGATGCGCAAGGTGCACAAGACACGCTGGAGGCTATCCACGCCGCGGGCGGCACAGGGCGTCTGTTGACGTTTGACGTTGCCAATCGCGAGCAGTGCCGTGAAGTACTGGAGCACGATATTGAGGTTAACGGCGCATGGTACGGTATTGTCAGCAACGCCGGGGTGACGCGTGATGCCGCCTTCCCTGCACTCAGTGATAACGACTGGGATGCGGTGATCCACACCAACCTCGACAGCTTTTACAACGTCATTCATCCGTGCATGATGCCAATGATTAGCGCACGCCAGGGTGGTCGTATCATCACACTGTCTTCGGTATCCGGCGTGATGGGCAACCGCGGTCAGGTTAATTACAGTGCAGCAAAAGCCGGTATTATTGGCGCCACCAAAGCGCTGGCCATCGAACTGGCAAAACGCAAAATTACCGTAAACTGCATTGCACCAGGACTGATTGATACCGGGATGATCGAGATGGAAGAAGCCGCATTGAAAGAGGCGATGTCGATGATCCCCATGAAACGGATAGGTCAGGCTGAAGAAGTGGCCGGGCTTGCCAGCTATTTAATGTCGGATGTGGCGGGCTATGTCACTCGCCAGGTGATTTCCATCAATGGAGGGATGTTATGACACGTCGTGTCGTGATTACAGGCATGGGCGGCGTCACCGCCTTTGGGGAAAACTGGCAGGATGTCTCCGCCAGGCTATTGGCGTATGAAAATGCGGTACGCAAAATGCCGGAGTGGCAGGTTTATGACGGACTGCACACGCTGTTGGGTGCGCCGATCGACAACTTCACGCTGCCGGAACACTATACCCGCAAGCGCATTCGCGCCATGGGTCGCGTGTCGCTGATGTCCACTCGCGCATCAGAACTGGCGTTAGAGCAGGCCGGACTGATTGGCGATCGGGTACTGACCAACGGTGAAACCGGAATAGCATACGGTTCCTCCACAGGCAGCACCGGGCCGGTGAGTGAGTTCGCGACCATGCTGACCGAGAAGCACACCAATAACATCACCGGCACAACCTACGTGCAAATGATGCCGCACACCACGGCCGTTAACACCGGATTATTTTTCGGCCTGCGTGGGCGAGTCATCCCGACATCCAGCGCCTGCACCTCCGGTAGCCAGGCCATTGGTTACGCATGGGAAGCCATCCGTCACGGCTATCAAACGGTGATGGTTGCCGGTGGTGCAGAAGAACTGTGCCCTTCCGAAGCCGCCGTATTTGATACGCTGTTCGCCACCAGCCAGCGCAATGACGAACCGAAAACCACCCCCTCCCCATTCGATGAAAAACGCGATGGCCTGGTCATCGGGGAAGGCGCAGGTACGCTGGTGCTGGAAGAGTTGGAACACGCTAAAGCACGCGGAGCAACGATTTACGGTGAAATCGTCGGCTTTGCCACTAACTGCGATGCTGCCCATATCACCCAGCCACAGCGTGAAACAATGCAGATTTGCATGGAAAAATCGCTGAGCATGGCCGGTATTAGCGCCCAGGATATCGGCTATATTTCAGCGCACGGTACCGCAACCGATCGTGGCGATATTGCAGAAAGTCAGGCGACTGCCGCAATTTATGGTGATAATGTGCCGCTATCCTCGCTTAAAAGCTATTTTGGGCATACCCTTGGCGCTTGTGGCGCACTGGAGGCCTGGATGAGTCTGCAAATGATGCGTGAAGGCTGGTTTGCGCCTACGCTGAATTTGAGTCAACCAGATGCCAATTGTGGCGCGCTGGATTACATTATGGGTGAAGCCCGCAAGATTGATTGCGAGTTTTTGCAGAGCAATAACTTTGCGTTTGGCGGCATCAATACTTCTATCATCATCAAACGTTGGCCGTGATATGTACCGGATCGTTCTAGGGAAAGTTTCTGATTTAAGCACCGGCGTACTGCCTCATGCGCTCTATGAGCAGGCACCGCAGGGTGCTCGCCGCGCACGCTGGCTGGCGGGCCGCGTGCTGCTTTCCCATGCCCTTTCGCCATTGCCTGATATCGTCTACGGCGAGCAAGGAAAACCGGCCTTTTCAGCCGACACGCCGCTGTGGTTCAATCTTAGCCACAGCGGTGATGACATTGCTCTGCTGCTTAGCGACGAAGGGGAAGTGGGCTGCGATATTGAAGTCGTGCGCCCGCGCGAAAACTGGAAGACACTGGCAAATACGGTGTTCAGTCTCGGGGAACATGCCGAAATCGAAGCAGAACATCCGGAACACCAACTGGCGGCTTTCTGGCGCATCTGGACGCGCAAAGAAGCCATCGTTAAGCAGCGTGGCGGCAGCGCCTGGCAAATTGTCAGCGTCGATAGCACTACGCTGACAACCTCGCTCTCCGTTAGCCAGTGCCAGCTCGACACCCTGAGTCTGGCCGTGTGCACGCCAACGCCATTTACCCTGACAGCCGACGCCGTGCAGAGGCTGTAACTCCCGCATTCCCTGTGCGCCGACGCGCGACATGAAAGGTTAACTGCAGATGCAACGAGTCACCATTACTCTCGATGACGATTTACTGGAAACGCTGGATAGCCTGAGCCAGCGCCGTGGTTACAACAACCGTTCTGAAGCGATTCGCGATATTTTGCGTGGCGCACTGGCGCAGGAAACGACCCAGGAGCATGGCACTCAGGGCTTCGCGGTACTCTCGTACGTTTATGAACATGAGAAGCGTGATTTGGCCAGCCGCATTGTTTCGACGCAGCACCATCACCATGATTTGTCGGTCGCTACGCTACACGTTCACATCAACCATGACGACTGCCTGGAAATCGCCGTGCTGAAAGGCGATATGGGCGATGTGCAGCATTTTGCCGATGATGTGATTTCCCAGCGCGGCGTACGTCATGGTCATTTGCAGTGCCTGCCGAAAGAAGAGTAATTGCCTGTTTCGTTGCCGGATGGCGGCTGCGCCTTATCCGGCCTACGTAGGCCGGGCAAGCGAAGCGCCCCCGGCAATGATGATTACGCCATCGTGCCAATCGTCTTGCGAAAGCGTAACAACGCTATCAGGAAAAACGCGCTGCCAATCGCCAGTAGCGTCAGGAACTGCGGCCAGACGATGCTGAACCCAGCCCCACGATAAAGAATCGCCTGCGCCAGGCTGACAAAGTGAGTGGTCGGCATGGTTAGCATGATGTCCTGCACGGCCTGCGGCATACTTTCACGCGGCGTAGAGCCCCCTGAGAGCATCTGTAACGGCAACAGCACCAGAATCATCAGCAATCCCAGTTGCGGCATCGATCGTGCCAGCGTCCCCATAAAAATACCGATCGAGGTAGTGGCAAACAGGCTCAGCGCCACACCCAGCATAAATAGCGGTATCGAGCCTTCAATCGGCACGCCGAGTACCCCTTTCACCATCAACATCAGCGACAACCCGGAAACGATCAACACCACCAGCCCCATCGACCAGATTTTTGCCATCATGATTTCAAACGGTGTCACCGGCATCACCAGCAGGTGCTCTATCGTCCCGTGCTCACGTTCGCGGATCAGCGCCGACCCGGTGAGCACAATCGCCAGCATGGTAATGTTGTTGATGATCGCCATCACCGCGCCAAAACGGGCAGGTTCCAGATTCGGGTTAAAGCGCATGCGCATTTCCAGCGCCACCGGCGGCTCAGTGTTATCACGGTAACGCGCCACAAAGCTGTTCACTTCGCCACTGATGATATTCTGGATATAGCTGTTACCAGTAAACGCCTGGCTCATTCGCGTGGCGTCCACGTTAACCTGAATATCCGGCTGTCGTCCTGCCAGCACATCGCGCTGAAAATCAGGCGGTATATTCACAGCAAAGGTATAGCGTCCGGCATCCAGCCCGGCATCCATTTCATCGGCAGTGATCATCTCCGGCGGTAAAAACCACGGGCGATAAAAGCTGTTCACAATGCGGTTCGACAGCTGCGACTGGTCCATATCGGCGATAGCAATCGGCGCAAGATGCAGCGACCCAGGCAGCACCGTCGCAGAAGAGTAAACCGATACCGTGAAGGCGAAGACAATCAGCGTCAGCATCGCTTTGTCGCCCAGCAGGCTGCGCAGCTCTTTGATACCAAGATTATAAATATTGCGTAATCGGCGCATCACCCCTCCTGTTTTTTCAGCAGTAATACGCTCAGACCGATCACCACCGGAATGGCGATTGCCAGCGGGATAAACAGCTGCCACAGATCCATCAGATCCAACGCTTTAGAGAACGTTCCACGCGCGATGGTCAGAAAATGACTGGTCGGGTAAATTTCACCAATCCACCGGCCCGGCCCTTCCAGCGAAGCCACCGGGTCGATCATCCCGGAAAACTGCGTTGCCGGGATCAGCGTGATAATCGCGGTACCAAAAATGGCGGCGATCTGGCTTTTCATAAACGTGGAGATGAGCAGCCCCAGTCCGGTAGCAATGGTGACGTACAGCAGCGCGGCCAGCGTCAGGGTTAAAAAGCTCCCCTTATGCGGCACACCGAACACAAACACCGACAACGCGCACAGCAGCAGGAAGTTAAGCATCCCCAGCACGATGTACGGCAACTGTTTGCCGAGTAAAAACTCGCTGCGGGTCGTGGGGGTAACGTACAGATTGATAATCGATCCCAGCTCTTTTTCGCGCACCACGCTGAGTGCGCTGAGCATGGAAGGGATCATCATCAACAGCAGCGGGATCACCGCCGGAACAATCGCCGGCAGGCTCTTCACATCCGGGTTATAGCGATAACGCGTCTCAATGGTCATCAGCCCGTTCTGACCATTAGCATTGGGCTGACGCGCCATCACATCCTGCAGCCAGGTCTGGTGCATGGCCTGTACGTAACCCCTTACCGTTTCGGCCCGACTCGGCATCGCGCCATCAACCCAGACGCCAATCTTCACCGGCGTGCCACGCGCAATATCGCGGCCAAAGTTAGGTGGAATTTCTATCGCCACCGCCACTTCGCCCGAACGCATTCGCTTGTCCAGCTCGTCATAGCTGGTAAGCGGCGGCTGCTCAATAAAATAGCGCGACCCCGCCAGATTCAGCGTCCACGCCTGGCTGCTGACGGTCTGGTCACGGTCGAGTACGGAGAAACGCAGATTTTCCACGTCCATGCTGATGCCGTAGCCCATGATCAGCATCAGAATCACCGTCCCCATCAGCGCCAGCGTTGAACGCACTGGGTCCCGCCGCAGCTCCAGCGCTTCACGCCGGCTGTAGCTGAACAAGCGCCGCAGGCTAAAGCCCTGGCGCGGCGGCTGACTGTTTTCATGCACGACCGGAACATTGGCTGGCGGTAACTGAGCTTCCGGTGCCGGGCCTGCGGCTTCCTGTAGCCAGGAAATAAACGCCTCTTCCAGGTTGGCTGCGCCGCGTTGTTTCACCAGCTCCTGCGGCGTACCGCTGGCGAGCACTTTTCCGGCGTGCATCAGCGACATACGGTCGCAGCGCTCCGCCTCATTCATAAAGTGGGTAGAGATAAAAATGGTGACTTTATCCTGCCGCGACAGATCGACCATCAGTTGCCAGAACATATCTCTCGCCACCGGATCGACCCCGGAGGTCGGTTCGTCGAGAATCAACATTTCCGGGCGATGAATCACCGCCACGGCCAGTGACAGGCGCTGACGAATCCCCAGCGGTAAGGCGCCAGGCAGCACGTCTTCAACATCGGTCAGCGAAAAGCGTTCGCTCATCTCCTGCACCCGCCCAGGGATTTCTGCTTCGGGGATATGGAACAGCCGTGCATGAAGCTCAAGGTTTTGCCGCACGGTCAGTTCGCTGTAGAGCGAAAAGGCCTGCGACATATAGCCCACCCGACGGCGGGTATCGATATTTTTCGGGTCAACTGCTTGCCCAAACAGCCACGCCTCACCTTCGCTTGCGGGCAGCAGTCCGGTGAGCATTTTCATGGTAGTGGATTTACCGCAGCCGTTGGAGCCGAGAAAGCCGAAGATCTCCCCGCGGGGAATGCGAAAGTTAACGTGGTCAACGGCGACAAACTTGCCGAAGCGCATGGTCAGATCTTTCGCCTCAATGGCGACCTCTTCCTGCTCGGCGTGATAAGGCGGGATCACGACCGGCTTGTGCGCCTGACGCTGCGCTTGCGGTAACAGCGCGATAAACGCCTGTTCCAGCGTGGCGCTGTTCGTTTTTTCGCGCAACTGCTGCGCGCTGCCGGTAGCTAATACCTCACCCGCGTTCATCGCCACCAGCCAGTCAAAGCGCTCGGCTTCTTCCATATAGGCGGTGGCAACCAGCACGCTCATATTGGTCTGACGCTGGCGAATGCTGTTAATCAGATCCCAGAACTGGGCACGCGACAGCGGGTCTACCCCTGTGGTGGGTTCATCAAGAATGAGCAATTCCGGGTCGTGGATTAACGCACAGCACAGCCCCAGCTTTTGTTTCATCCCGCCCGAGAGTTTCCCGGCTGGGCGGTCGCGAAACGGCGCCAGCCCGGTGCTGTTCAGCAGTTCGGTAATACGCGCTTCACGCTCCGCTTTGTCATGGCCAAACAGCCGGGCAAAGAAGTCGACGTTCTCATACACCGACAGCGTGTGGTACAGGTTTTTACCCAGTCCTTGCGGCATCCAGGCAATACGCGGGCAAACATCACGACGATGCTTCGGATCGCGCATGTCGCCACCCAGCACCATCACGTTACCCTGTTCAATCACCCGCGCACCGGAAATAAGCGACAGCAGGCTCGATTTTCCGACGCCATCCGGGCCAATCAGGCCCACCATACAGCGGGCGGGGATATCCAGCGTGATATTGTTCAGCGCGACCGTTGTCCCGTAATGCTGACTCACGCCGTCAAGGTGCGCCACGGGAGGAACGGGAACCAGCGCCAGATGCGTCATTGCGGCAACCTCACCACCAGGGAGTCAGGCCAGGCGCGGCTTTCATCCAGACGCACCCAGGCCATGCCCGGCAGACCGGTTTTCACGTACTCCAGATGCTGTTGTAACAGCTCCGGTGGGATACGCGCTTTCACGCGGAACATCAGCTTTAGCCGCTCATCACTGGTTTCAACCGTTTTCGGCGTAAACTGCGCGACGCTGGCGACAAAGCTGATGGTCGCCGGAATTCGCAGATCCGGCGCGGCATCCAGCACCAGTCGCGCTTCACCGCCAATCTTCAGCAGGCCAGCCTGTTCGGTAGGTAAGAAGAACGTCATGTAGACATCGCTGAGATCGACCATATTCAGCACGCGCCCACCAGCGGACAGCACTTCGCCCGGTTCAGCCACGCGGTACTGCACGCGACCATCGCGTGGAGCTTTAAGCTCGCTGTCATCGATATCTGCCGCAATGCGTCGTTCGGTGGCCTGTGCAGCTTCGACCCGGGTTTGCGCCTGGATGATACTGGTGCGGGCGGCTTCAATCGCCGCTTTCGCGGCAGAGACCTGCGCCTTTGCCGATTCCAGCGCAGCACGCGCACTTTCAGCGGCGGCACGGTCGTCATCCAGTTGTTGCTCAGACACCGCACCACGCTGGGACAGTGAACGGGAGCGCACGTGGCGTTTAGAGACCGACTGCAGCTCTGCTTCACGCTGTTTGACTACCGACTGCGCAGCGCGCATTTCACTTTGCCGTTGTTCCAGCAGCGCCCGTGCCGCCGCCACCGCACTTTCCGCTTCTTTGATTTGCGCGACAGCTTCCAGTCGCTGCTCGTGCAGCACGCGGGTATCCATTTTCGCCAGCACCTCGCCCTGGCGGACAAACTGCCCTTCCGACACGAGGATCGTATCAATACGTCCGGCAATTTTGGTGGCGATATCCACTTCAGTGGCTTCTATTCTGCCATTGCTGGCTGCAAACCCTTCAGGTATCCCCGCAGGACGTAGCATCCACCATGCTATCGCGGCCACCACCACCAGGATGCCCGCACCCCACCACACCAAATGACGCTTAAACTTATCCATATTCGACCCGCCGTAATCCCTGTTATCAAACGATGCGTGTCACAAAACCCACTGAACCGCTATTCAGTGAGAGATTCCATCCGGGATGAGAAGGAATGAAAAACGATGGCCAAGGAGCGGACAGGTGTTAAGGCAACGCTTACCGCGAAGGAAGTGAATGACGAAAATGCTGTGAAATCGGGTAGTAATGCTGTCATCATCAGCGTTCCTGGCCGGAAATGAAACACGCATACTCATAACTGCTATCTATTGAATACTAACACCTGGATTCGATATGTCTATTCGGTTGTTCTCGCGATGTCATCGGCCAAAACAGTGTCCGGCAATCCGCTCGCCGGACAAGCTTCTGGCGAGTGTTCTGTTTAAAACGCGTGTTGGTATAGCCGCAACGCATCGTCTGCCGTGAGCGGAACGGGATTGTTATCCAGAAGACGAGTCTGCTGCATGGCATCCTGAGCCAATATCGCCAGCGTTTCAGCAGGGATATCGACATCGCGCAGCCTTTTCGGTGCACCAGATTCAGCAATAATGCGTACCATCGCAGCAATAAATACCGCGGCATCTTTCTCCGTATCCCCCGACACCTCCTCGCCAATGACAGCAGCCAACTCGGCATAGTACGGCGCAGCGACTGGCGCATTAAACTGCAGCACCGGAATCAGCATCAGCGCATTCGACAAACCATGTGGAATATGATGGCGAGCCCCCAATGGATATGCCAACGCATGCACCGCCCCCACGGGAGAGTTGGCGAAAGCCTGACCTGCCAGCATTGCCCCCAACAACACACTCTCTCTGGCTTCCCGATTGTGGCCATCACGGCAGGCCGTCACCAGATGACGGCTAATTAAGCGTAATGCTTCCCGTGCCAGCGCATCCGAAATCGGGTTCTTCTTATGTTTACCGGTATAAGCCTCAATGGCATGAACCATCGCGTCGATGCCAGCCGCCGCCGTATGAACCGGAGGAAGTCCAAGCGTCAATTGCGCATCCAGCAGCACCAGGTCGCCATATAGCTGTGGTGCGACAATCCCCATTTTGCTGTCATCATTGGTCGTCAAAATCGAAATATTAGTGACTTCTGATCCCGTCCCTGCCGTGGTAGGGATGTTAATCAACGGCAGACGCTGCCCGGACACTTTGCCAATACCGTAAAGCGCCTGCAGATCTTGCTCTGAGTGGATTAACACGGCCACCAGCTTCGCGACATCCAGCGAGGAGCCGCCGCCCAGACCAATGACCATGTCGCAATGGTCATCACGAGCAACCTGTAAAGCTTCCCGGACAAGACGTTCCTGCGGATCGGGTTGGACCCGATCATAGACCGTCACCTGAAACCCTGCCGCTTGCAGGCTATGCAAAACAGGCGGCAGAATCCCGGCTTTGACCAGTCCGGGGTCGGTCACCACCAACACGCGACGCGCGCTAAATCGCGGCTGAATAATCTCCCCTGCTCGTGATGCTCCCGCCCACTCGACGATAATTTCCGGTACAGTTGAAAACGTAAAATCCTTCATGACAGTGTTCATTGATGTACTCCTGGTAGTAAAAATGACCAGCTTTTAACTACGCGGTGCATCGGCATGAGTGAGAAAGCTTTTCACCTCTTTACGCTCAAGCAACGGGTTGATAATCCCAACGCCAATACGTTGAAAATGCTCCGTTTGTCGGTGAATTTCGAGACCTTGTGCGCAACGATAAGTCTCAATAATCACAAAGCGATCGCCGTCTTCCGTGGAACGGAAAAACTCATAGGTGATGTTTTCAGGCTCCTGACGCGAGGCATCCGCAAGCAGTCTGAGCGCATCATTGACTTTGCCGCCCATTCCCTGACGAGAATAGTAATGTGCAATAACAAAAAGTTGTGAATTTTCCATAGTCGGGCTCCCGGTGTTCTAACGGTGAAGGTCTATATCCCATAACGCGCTATCACTGCTCGAAACAGCTATCGCGCCGTGTAACAGCGCCGTTTGAGCATGTTCCTCGTTACAGACGAAGCCTGATGCCACTATCGGCGGCAACACATTACGGTCAGCCTGTGAGAGTAGCGGCAACATCTGCGCGGGCATCAGTTGCACGTAATCGGGTTCGCTTTGTTCTACGGCTTTCAGGCTACGTAACCAGGTGGAACGGTCGGTGACAAAGATTTTCTGCATCGTCACCAGTCCACACTTTTTCGCACGCTGCACGGTTTGTAAACGCGTCGAAAGCAACCCCATCGCTCCCGTTTCGGCCACATAATCAATGCCGCCCTTATCCTGGGACAGCCCATTGCAGCTGTCGATATTCACGATGACGTACTTCCCCGCCTTCGACAGCAGTTCTATCACCGGATGGAGCTTAATCAGGTCAATATTGGCAATAATGCAGACTTCCGCCTTGCTGGACAGCGCGGTTTTCAATTGCTCAATACCGTAAATCGCCATGATGACGGGCTGGCGTGCCAGGAGCACGCCAAGATTTTTGATCATTATTGACCTGCCTGATGTGAAGGAAGATCGACGCTTAACCCCAGTTTGCCAGGGTTAAGGATGTTTTTCGGATCCAGCGCGTATTTGATATCCGCCAGAACGGAAAGCGATTCGCCTAAAGAAGCCTGCATATAAGGCGAACGCAGGAGACCAACACCATGATGGTGGCTAAGGGAGGTGTTGTGCTTAATTAGCACCGCATTCGCTGCATCCCAAGCTGCACGGTACCAGGCCGCACGTTGCTCAATCGCCACATCACCGCGCAATGAGAAATAGAGGCATGCGCCGTCAATGTAGGCGTGAGACTGATGCGCCGAACCGGCCAGCGTGCCGGGTACGGCGTTAATCGCAGCCACCACATCATCATACACGTCGCTCAGATCGCGCCAACGACCCACCATTTCCAGCGTATCCGCCACCAGACCTGGGCTCTTTTTAAAGCCTTCAGCACTTTTTCCGGTCAGATATCGGGTGTCCAGCCAGCGTTCAAAAATAGCCTCGCCGTCGAGTTGTTGTCCGCTGCGTTGGCACACACGTTCGCTGATAGCCAGCACCGCATCGACAATCTCAGGCTCCCCCTCATCCGCAATCAACAGGACATTGGTCTCTGGCAGACCAAACTGCACGCCACTTTCCAGGTTATCGTACAGGCGCAACGCTGCGGGGTTCGCGCCATGCTGTAAAATTTCACGGCATGCCTCCAGTCCACTGGCGAAGCTGGAGAATCCCCAGGCGATGGCACGGCCATAGTCAGGTAATCGATGCAGTTTCAGACGCACACGGACAATCACACCCAATGTGCCTTCAGAACCAATAAAAATCTGCTGTAAATCAGGCCCCGTTGCGCTACGCGCATAGCCACCCACGGTGATTAAGCGGCCATCGGCAAGGACGACATCCATCCCATAAACCATATCTTCAATTTTGCCGTAGCGGGTCGACAGCTGTCCCGCGCCACGACAGGCCACCCAACCGCCCACGGTACTGATACCAAACGATGACGGCCAGTGGCCCATCGTCATGCCGTACTCTTTTTGGATAGTTTGTTCAAAAATATCGCCGAACATGCCGGCTTCAACGTCAACAATCTGGCTTTGTGGATCGAAGTCGATAAGTTTGTTGAGTTCGCAAACATCCAGTACGATGCCCCCCCGCAACGGCAATGCGGCACCAGTGACGTTACTGCGCCCGGCAGAAACTGTGACCGGAATAGCGGATTCACTGGCGAGGCGCATTACGTCCTGAATCTGTTCTACGGTAGAAACGCGTACAATCACGCCTTTTGAGGTGGCGGGCGCGCCCTGGGTTTCCGCAATCATCGATCCGGCCCACCAGTCGCGGGTCCAGGTAATAACATCAGACTCCGACGTCAGCACCTCATCTGCAATGACCCGCAGTCGATCAAACGTTGCCTCGCTCATCACTACCGGATCAATCTGCATCCCTTTCGCGCCACCACTGCTTTTGATATCCGTCGCCCATGCCGGGCGTGTGTGTGCACCTACCGTATAATTTCCACGGTTGTAACCGCGTTTAATCGCTTCTTTACTGATCATTCGGATGTCCCCATAAGAGTTGATTTTTCATGTTTAATTGCCGCCCGATAGCTGGCTACCTGCCGGGCCACCTGTTCAGGCTGAAGCTTGAGCTCTTGTTGCAGAATTTCCCCCACGCGTTCCGCAGCATTCGCTGACGCATCACGAGCCATCAGGCGGGCACGAATTCGGCGCGATAACACATCATCAATGGTACTGGCGAGTTCATGGCGCACGGCATACACCACCTCCGCTTCGGTATAGGGGAGACCTTCCACAATTGGCTTTGCCAGTAAGGGATTGGACTGGATAAGGTCACTGACAAAATGCGCTTCAGTCCCGTAGCGCTCCCCCAGGTGCGCAGACAAACCGCCCGATGCCAGAATCGCCTGCGGGTCATAGCCCGCCGCCCCCAGCAACCAGGCGGTTTTGGTTGAGCAGGCCTTTTTACGGCCGAGTATTTTGCTGGCGGCATCGATGGTCTCTTCTGCCATATGACGTGATGTCGTCAGTTTGCCGCCGACAATCGTAATCAGACCATCTGCCGCAACCGTGATTTCATGATTACGTTTCATCTCAACGGTCTTGCCTCCCGCCGTCCCCACAAGAGGGCGGCAACCGGCGATACTTCCCACCACGTCTTCCGGGCGGAGATCGGTTTTCAATGCCGAATTCGCACCTTCCAGCAGAAAGTCCAGTTCAGCGCGATTGCAGTGAACATCATTGAGATCGCCCTGATAATCTTCATCCGTGGTACCCAAATAGGAAACGTTGCCCCAACGGGTGATCGTCGCACGGCGACTGCGCCCGGCAACCGGGATCGTCACCGTGCAATCATTGCGGATCTTCATCCACGGAATAGCAACATGTACCCCCTTGGCAGGACGGATATTCAGCGGCGATGCATCACCTTTTTTCAGTCCATTCCAGTCACGCAGCCAGACGCCCGTCGCCATGATGACAACCCGCGCGTTGACCTGAATTTCTCTGCCATCGGCATAAACGATGGCCCCATTCACTTTGCCGTGCCGGTCACGCGTGGTTTCGATGACTTCCGCGTGGTTGGTCACCACCGCGCCATGAAACGCCGCCGTGCGCACCAATGCCAACGTCAGTCGGGCATCGTCGACGCGGGCATCGAAATACATAAAACCACCGGATAGCTGTTCTTCTTTGAGCGTCGGGCAATGCGACAGCACTTCCGCAGGGGTCAATTTTTGGTGAAGGATGCCTTCCCGCCATCCTCCCGCAAGGTCGTAGGTCCAGAGCAGGCTTTCAAATGCAGCGGACATCCGCTTGTCGAATACGCCATTTTTATCGAGCACCGGGAATAAAAAGGGTAACCGTTGCACCAGATGACGGGCATTCCTCCGCATACGCTGGCGTTCGAGTAAAGAGTGGCGAACCAGTCCCAGATTTCCTTGTTCGATATAGCGCAGACCGCCGTGTACCATTTTCGATGACTTTGATGAAGTGCCTGAGGCAAAGTCACTTTTCTCAATCAGCGCCACCCGGTAGCCACGCAGGCTGGCATCCAACGCCGCGTAGGCTCCGGTTACGCCACCACCGACAATCAGAATGTCGTAGGTGTCGCTTTCCAGTCGATCCAGTTGTTCAGCACGCTGGAGACGTAATGGCTCTGCACCGTACATCTCACTACAGGTTTTGTTGGGCTTTCGCGAAGGGAAAAACTTCATGAGTAAGTGTGCTCCTGATTAGCTGAGGTGAGGCTGTCGGCGGCTTCCATTTCGAGTGCAATACGCATCGCCCAGCGGTTAATTTTTTGTTCGCGGAGGTCATGACTGATTTTTGGCTCAAATAGCCGCGCGGTTTTTAGCATGGCGCAGGCATCCGACAGCGAGTCCCACAGCAGCCCATCGGCACCGGCCAAAAACGCAACGCCACGTAAGCTTGCCCGCGCCGTTTCGGCCATTCGCCGCACGGGAATACCGCTAAGATCGGCCTGGATTTGCAATAACGTATCGCTATTTGATAACCCTCCCCCGACCACCAACTCTTTTGTGGGGATCCCAGTTGCCGCTTCATTTGCGCGAATACAGGCCGCGACCGAATGCGCAATCCCTTCCAGAATCGCGTAGGCCACCTGCGAGCGCGTGGTCGAGATTGAGATACCGTTCAGGGACGCACGGGCATGAGGCTGGAGATGGGGTACGCGTAGCCCCGTTAGCGCCGGAATAAAACTTACGCCACCCGCGTCGCTGGCCTGCGCGGCCAGCTCGCTGATGTGTTCAGGTGAGTCAAACCAATGCAGTTTTTCGCACACCCAGTTGAGTGCCGAACCGGTCGTGGGGACAAAGGTTTCGACAGAGAAATGCGAAAGCCCTTTTTGGCGGCGCGCCGTCATGGTGAGTGTACTTTCACAGCCCTTTTGCAATGTTGGTACCGTTGGCCCCATCATTAAATCAACAAAGCTGCCAGTGCCATGCATACAAAAAGCCTGCCCTCGCTCGGTACACCCCAGCCCAATCGCCCCTGCAAACTGATCCCCTGCACAGGCCAGGATTGGCACGCTAATCCCCAGAATATCTTCACGCGTGGTGCCGAAGTCATCGGCATCGTCATGTAATTCAGGCAACAATGACGCCGGGAAGCCCAGGGTCTGTAGCCATGGCAAATGATAGTGATGCTCTTTGAGGCAATACGCGCCAGCAGAGGTGGCATTTGTCGGTGTGGTGACACTTTTTTTCTCCTGCGCCAAATGCCAAAGCAACCAGCTATCAACGGTACCAAAGACCAGTGTTCCAGCCTGATACGCCTTCGCCACCGCAGGCGTATTGGCAAGATGGTGCGACGCCCAAAGATAAGGAGAGCGTATCCCAACCGGTCGCCCAATCAGCGGCAGCAGTTTTGCATCCCATTCAGGGGCTAGCTGGGCCAGTTCATCGGTGAAACGCGCATCCTGCCAGACCATAGCCGGAGTTAATGCCTTGCCCGTTTGCGCATCCCACAGCACTGCCGTTGAGCGTTGGGTCGCAATCGCCAGCGCCACAATGCGCATCTTGTTGCATTGCGCGTTAGCTATCGCTTTGCGACAAACCTCAATAGTGGCCTGCAAGACTTCGTCAGCATCTTGTTCCACCACACCATGACGCAGACTACTGACCTGAAGCGGCTGGTATTCCAGGCAGTGAACCTGGCTATTTTGTGCAACAACTGCCGCACGGGTCCCCGATGTACCTTCATCGATAGCCAGGATGACATCTTCGTATTCACTCATTTCGTACTCCTGTTTGATTCTGGGGCCATCGACTCTGGATAAGGTGAATGGGGTGATTCGAACTGCGGTGCACCTGGCTCGTTATCCGGCTGAATAGTGGTGCGAGTGGGGTCCCACGGAATAACAAAACAGATAATGCTCGCAAACAGCGGCACGGCAGACATGATCAGGAAGGTTGTTTGCAGGCCATACAAATCACGGAAGACCGGGAAAATAAACAGCCCAAGCGCCGCACCTATTGCTCCGAGCGCACCGACCACGCCGTTCGCACCCGCCCGCAGTTCACTGCGAAAAGAGAGTGACGACAGGCTTTTCCCGTTTGCACCAGGTCCGCCAGAGTGGCAAAGAATAAACAGTGCAGGGACCAACAAAGAGGCCCAAAGTGGCATAGTGTCACTGAACAGACCCAGCGTGAGTAGCACGAGGAAGGCCACGGCAAAGCCGATCGCCGAGGAGCGGCGCAACCCCAGACGGCGGCCAATCGCGGGAGATAAGAAACCGCCGACGATACCGAAAACGTTAAAAAATAGTGAACATAAGGTTGCATAAACAAAGTTTTTACCAAACATCGCGGCGCTAATAACCGGCAAATACCAGCCCACACCGAAATATTGGATCGACTGACAGATTTGAACGGTCGAAGCCAGAATCGTACGTGGTAAATAGACGCCACGAAATATTAACAGCACATTTTTTGCACCTTTTTCAGCCTGCCCAATAACGGGTTTCTGTTCTGCTTTCGGCGCCAGAATAAATTGGTCACCGTATATTTTATTCATGGCAACGATAGCTTCAGGTAATCGGGATTTCCTTGCCAGCCAAACCGGGCTTTCCACTAAATAGCGGAACTGGAAAAATAGAACGATGAGTCCACATAACGCCGTTACAGCAATAGAATAACGCCAGATGGCATCACCTACGTCCCATGAGTAAAACATCAGCGCTAATACCAAATTTAAACAAACGGCAACATACCAGACACCCTGCCAGGTATTTAGACGGCTTTTGAGTTTCACAGGCGTGAACTCTGCCAGCATGGCCATTGCCACAGCAAAGTCCATCCCGTAAGAGACACCAACAAAGAAGCGACCTACGATAATCGTGCTAAAACTGGAAGATGACATCACCAACAAAGCACCAATCACCGCCATTATTTTGGCAATAATCAGCGGTGGCACACGCCCCCAGCGATCGGCAATCCAGCCGCCAATCGGATTAAATAATATGGCAACCCACGATGAAAATGAGGTGAGTAGTGCAACTTCGGTCGCAGTAAGATTTAAATTGCGGGTCATTGGGTTTAATCCAGCACTGAGGGCTGAATTTGAAAAAGCATCAAGAAAAAGACCGCCTAGTGCCAACCACCAAATAACACCAGCTCTGCCACTGATTTTTCCCCTGGCATCGATGCAATTAATGACATCATCTACACCGCGGATTTTTATCGGATTTGAGAATGAACATGCGGACATGGCTTTCCCCTTCATAATATTCGGAAGAAGGTCGCCATTAGCTAAAAAAATGCAATAAGAGACCATCTTAATTTCACAGATAGTCTCTTATCTAAAATCTGTATTTTTCCACTCTAGAAGGTAACCCAAAGCGTGTCAAAGCGACTTTTAGTCCCATCGTTGATTCTGTGACATGTAGCCCAAATGTTAATGAAACATTACAAAAAGAGGTCATTATGAACCCTTTTTCCGTTCTCAGCGGGTGGGATACCACTGTGACTGTACCTGGTCGCTGCGCTGGTTGACTGATTTGCGCTGAACGTTCGCCGTTCTCCCTGTACGACGCTATTGCAATATCCACCCAAAATAGGTGTTGAATACGGAGCTCGTTTTTATCCTAAATTTCACCGCTAACATTAAAAACCTTAAAATTCATAAAGATATGCAAACACGCATTTGATCGTGATTATTTAACGCGCTAATTTTTCGTTATGTTGATCACATTCGTATCAAAAGAATGGTGATCTTAAAATAGGTTTTAAATATTGTGGTCAGGCCGCTAGACCACAATAAGAGGATATATCATGAAAAGAAAAACAATGGGATGGCTTATCGTTTTTCTTCTTTTTATAGTTTACATGCTTAACTATATGGATCGTTCAGCATTGTCGATCACCGCTCCACTCATCGAAAAGGAATTAGGATTCAATGCTGCTGAGATGGGTATGATATTCAGCGCATTCTTTGTTGGTTACGCACTATTTAACTTTATCGGTGGCTGGGCCAGTGACCGATTTGGCCCCAAAACAGTATTTCTGGTCGCCGCATTACTCTGGTCAGTATTTTGTGGGATGACCAGTCTGGTTACTGGCTTATGGACTATGCTGGCTGTTCGCGTATTATTCGGCATGGCTGAAGGGCCGGTCAGTGCTGCAGGTAATAAAATAATCAATAACTGGATTTCGCGTAAAGAATCTGCCACTGCCATCGGTATTTTCAGCGCAGGCTCGCCGTTGGGTGGCGCAATTTCCGGTCCAGTGGTTGGCCTGCTGGCTCTTTCATTAGGCTGGCGTCCGGCATTCGGTATTATTTTCCTGTTTGGTTTAGCCTGGGTATTACTTTGGTATTTCATTGCCAGTGATAAACCCTCAAAAAGTAAACACCTCGCCCCGGAAGAACGTGTCGATTTTGAAAACCATGATGACATCATTTTAGCGGATGACGGTAAAGCGATGCCTTCTCTCGGCTACTACATGAAGCAACCGATGGTGTGGGCAACGACGCTGGCCTTCTTCAGCTATAACTACATACTCTTTTTCTTCCTGACCTGGTTCCCAAGCTATCTGAACCACTCGCTACACCTTGATATTAAAGAAATCAGTATTGCAACGGTGATCCCCTGGGTAATTGGTGCAATCGGCATGGTATTGGGTGGCGTATGCTCTGACTTTATCTATCGGGTAACGGGCAACGCCCTGCTTTCTCGCCGTCTCATTCTCGGTGTTTGCCTGGCTGGAGCGGCAATCTGTGTGGCGGTTTCTGGAACGGTTACCACTATCGGCAGTGCCGTTGGATTGATGTCAGTCTCGTTATTCCTGCTGTATTTGACTGGACCTATTTATTGGGCAGTTATTCAGGATGTCGTGCACAAAGATAAAGTGGGTAGCGTCGGTGGCGCCATGCATGGGCTGGCAAATATATCCGGAATTATTGGCCCTCTGGTCACCGGATTTATTGTTCAGTTCAGCGGTAAATATGATTACGCATTCTATCTGGCTGGTGCTATTGCGATTGTTTCCAGCTGTCTGGTATTCGTATTTGTCAAAAATAAAGGATTAAAAACAAATGAAAGTCAAAGCTGTCTACATCAATAAACCTGGTGAAATTGAAACCCGTTGGGTTGATTACCCAGAAAAGAAAGATAATGAAGTATTAATAAAAGTTGATGCTACTGGAATATGCGGCTCTGATATAGGTGCATTTCGCGGCACTAACCCCCTGGTGACCTATCCACGTATTATTGGACATGAAGTCACGGGTATTGTTATTAAACAAGGCAATGGCATGCCAGCAAATATTAAGGAAGGTGACCGCGTTATCGTTGATCCTTATATTTATTGTGGTCATTGCTACCCCTGTTCAGTGGGGAGAACAAATTGCTGTGAAAACCTGAAGGTCATTGGCGTACATATTGATGGTGCAATGCAGGAGGTGGTTGCTCACCCCGCGCATTTGATTCACAAAATCCCGGATGACGTCGCCACTGAGATGGCTCCGTTGGCTGAACCATTGACTATCGCACTGCATGCGTTACATCGCGCCAAACTGACGGCCGGGGAGCATATCGCCATTATTGGAGCCGGTGCGATTGGTCTGATGGCTGCATTGAGCGCATTGCGCTACGGTGCGACGCCAATTCTGATCGATATCGTGGACGAACGACTTCAGTACGCAAAATCGCTGGGCGTGCCTTACGTCATCAATCCGTCGAACACCCAGGTTGTTGAGGCGATAAAAGATATCACGCAGGGGACGATGGCACAGGTTGTCGTCGAAGCATCTGGTGCCAACAGCGCAATTCGCGAAACGCTGGATCTTGCTTCGTTTGCGGGTCGTATTGCTTTCACCGGCTGGCCAAAACAGGAGACATCGTTACCCACTAACCTGATCACGTTTAAAGAGTTGGATCTACGCGGATCACGTACCAGTGCTGGCGAATTCGAAGAAGCGTTACAGATGCTGGCTACGCTGAACATTAATCCTGCGGATGTCGTCAGCAAGGTGGTGAATATTGATGATGTGCCTGACGCCGTGAAGGAACTCGATCAATATCCGGAACGCTATCTGAAGATCAATGCGACCTTTCATTAATTTTTCCAGGAGATAAAGCGATGGAACAAACCTGGCGTTGGTATGGCCCGAACGATCCCGTGTCGTTGTCCGATGTTCGTCAAGCCGGTGCAACGGGTGTGGTAACTGCGCTGCACCATATTCCAAACGGTGAAGTCTGGTCCGTAGAAGAAATTCTCAAACGCAAAGCGATCGTGGAAAAAGCGGGTCTGGTCTGGTCGGTCGTGGAAAGCGTGCCGATCCATGAAGACATCAAGACCCACACGGGCCAGTACGATCTATGGATCAAGAATTACCAGCAAACGCTGCGCAATCTCGCCCACTGCGGCATCTTTACCGTGTGCTACAACTTCATGCCGGTTCTGGACTGGACCCGTACCGACCTGGAGTATGTGCTACCCGATGGTTCAAAGGCTCTGCGTTTTGACCAGATTGAGTTTGCCGCCTTTGAACTGCATATCCTCAAGCGTCCCGGTGCGGAAGCGGACTACAGCGCGGAGGAAATTGCACAGGCTCACCAGCGTTTTGCGGATATGAGCGAAGAGGACAAAGCCCGGCTGACGCGAAATATCATTGCCGGTCTGCCAGGTGCCGAGGAAGGCTATACGCTGGACCAATTCCGTAGCCACCTTGCAACCTATAAAGATATCGACAAAGCGGCCTTACGGGAAAATTTTGCCTGGTTCCTGAAAGCCATTATCCCGGTAGCGGAAGAAGTAGGTGTACGTATGGCGGTTCATCCGGACGATCCGCCGCGCCCAATTCTTGGCCTGCCGCGCATCGTTTCTACTGTAGAAGATATGCAGTGGATGGTGGATACCGTAAACAGTACTGCCAACGGTTTTACGATGTGTACAGGATCTTACGGCGTACGCGCAGACAACGATCTGGTTGATATGATCAAACAGTTCGGCCCGCGGATTTACTTTACGCACCTGCGTTCCACACAACGCGAAGATAATCCCAAAACCTTTCATGAGGCGGCGCATCTTTCCGGGGATGTCGATATGTACAGCGTCGTGAAAGCGATAGTCGAAGAAGAACAGCGACGTAAAGCGGAAGGCAACGCCTCACTTATCCCCATGCGACCAGACCATGGTCATCAAATGCTTGATGACCTGAAAAAGAAAACCAACCCAGGGTATTCCGCTATTGGTCGCCTTAAAGGCCTGGCTGAAGTACGCGGTGTTGAACTGGCTATCCAGCGCGCCTTCTTCAATCAGTAACCACATTGCCGCATGGTATCCCCGCCATGCGGTTTTTCACTTTCAGTCAGGACCGGTCTTTGATAGCGCATTATCAAAGAAGATCATCAATGACAGGAGTTTGTCATGGACAAGAATCTCGCCACCGCCCAGATTTCCACCCCACGCCCACGCTGGGATCGTTCACGCCTTGTTTCGCGCATCGTACATCTTGGTTGCGGTGCTTTTCACCGCGCTCATCAGGCGCTCTATACACATCATTTGCTGGAAAGCAGTGACAGCGACTGGGGTATCTGTGAGGTCAACCTGATGCCCGGAAACGATGCCACACTGATTCAAAACCTGAAGGCGCAGGATCTGCTGTACACCGTTGCCGAGCGCGGAGCACAAACGACAGAGCTTAAAATCATTGGCTCGATGAAAGAAGCGCTGCATCCTGAATTTGACGGTTGTGAAGCCATTATCCACGCAATGGCCCGTCCAGAAACGGCCATCGTTTCGCTGACCATCACCGAAAAAGGATATTGCACGGATGCCGCCAGCGGCGAGCTGGATCTGAATCATCCGTTTATCCAGCACGACATTGCTCACCCACAGTCCCCCAAATCAGCAATGGGTTATATCGTCGAAGCCCTCGCTCTTCGCCGTCAGCAGGGATTGAAAGCTTTTACTGTGCTGTCCTGCGACAACGTTCGAGAAAATGGTCACGTCGCAAAAACCGCTGTCCTGGGTTTAGCCGCCGAGCGCGATCCGCAGTTGGCTGAGTGGATTGCCGAACAGGCAACGTTCCCATGCACAATGGTCGACCGCATCGTTCCGGCAGCAACAGAAGAGACGTTAGCGCAAATCGCTGAACAGCTTGGGGTAGATGATCCCTGTGCCATTGCCTGTGAGCCGTTCCGTCAGTGGGTGATTGAAGATAACTTTGTCAATGGACGCCCTGACTGGGATCGCGTGGGCGCACAGTTTGTAGCAGATGTGGTGCCATTTGAGATGATGAAGTTACGCATGCTCAACGGCAGCCACTCTTTCCTGGCCTATCTTGGTTATCTGGGCGGTTATGAAACGATTGCCGATACGATGACCAACCCGGCGTATCGCAACGCTGCGCTGGCTTTGATGCTCAATGAACAAGCGCCGACGCTGTCGATGCCGGAAGGAACAGACCTTGCGGCTTATGCAGAGCTGTTGATCGCGCGCTTTACTAATCCATCACTGAAGCACCGAACCTGGCAAATTGCGATGGATGGCAGCCAAAAATTACCGCAACGCTTGCTGGACCCCATTCGACTCCATCTGAAAAAAGGCGAAGACGCTCGCCATCTGACGTTGGGAGTCGCCGGTTGGATGCGCTACATCAGCGGTGTGGATGAACAAGGTCATCCGATTGAGGTGATAGATCCGCTGTCAGCACAGTATCAGGCTATTTATCAACAGTATCCATCAATAGAAGAACGTGTCCGGGCGCTGTTAGCCATTGACACTATCTTTGGGCGAGACCTTTGCGATAACGCAGACTTTATCGAACGCGTAACCGCTGCCTGTCAGCAATTGCACAGCGTAGGCGCACGTGCAGCGGTAGCCGCTCTAAGCCAATAGCGTGGTGTTATTAAAGACCCACAATCTGTCTGACATAGGCCAGATGTTCCAGCGATTTTTGGTAAGCACCGTCAGCATCAGCCTGGCGGATCGCATCCACAATCGCTTTATGCTGTGTATTCATGCTGGTTAATACATCCCGATTGCCGGAACGTTTGTCCAGTCCGGCATACGGGATATTAACGCGCTGTTCCCACAGCATTCGCGACATATCAAGCAGTACGCGGTTCTGGCTGGCCTCTGATACTATCAGATGGAATTGCTTATCGAGGGAATAAAAACCATGCACATTGTTTTCGCTAATGGCCTTTTCCATGCTGAGATGCAGTGCTTCAAGCTGGCTAATGAGATCATCTTTCCCGGCCTGAGCAGCAAGACGCGCGCAATGGCTGTCAACCAACTCACGTGAATAGAGAATTTCTTCAATCGAATAATCACTGGTGGAATGCTTTTTATCCGCAACAATCACACCATTACCTGACTGGATGGTGATCCATCCGGAAATCTCCAGCACAATCAGCGCTTCTCTGAGCGATGCGCGACTTACACCAAGTTGCTTCGCCAGCTCACGTTCGGGTGGTAAGAAGCTTCCCGGCGGAAAAATACCATCATTGATGAGCTTAATGATGAGATTGGCTATCTTTTGATAGAGCCGCTCCTGTTTTACCTCAGGAATAACCATGTGCCTCCCGTTCTCTTATCTGTGCGATTTTTAACTGATTTATCATATCATTCCTGGAGTTAAGAAACGCACGTCAGAGTCAGTTCATGTATCACACATCACTATGATATTTTTTCTTATTGTGTGCAGACAGAGTCTTTCACTTATTCAGACACCAAATCCTGTGCACATGCCCAGGCGCTCGACCACGCCCACTGGAAGTTATACCCACCCAACCAGCCGGTGACATCCATCACTTCACCAATAAAGTACAGCCCTGGCACTTTGCGGGCTTCCATCGTGCGCGAAGACAGTTCGTTGGTATCTACACCACCCAGCGTGACCTCCGCTGTGCGATACCCTTCGGTACCGTTCGGCTGCACCCGCCATTCAGTTAGCGTCTCCACCAGCGTTTGCTGATCGCGTACGTTAAGTTGTTTCAGCGTCACATCCGGGATTTGCCCTAATTGCTGCAGGCACTCCACCAGACGTTTCGGCAACTGCATCGCTAACGTGTTCTTTAAGCTCTGATTTGGATGTGCGCTTCGTTGTTCGTCGAGAAAGCTCGCAAGGTCAACATCCGGCAACAAATTAATGCTGACAAATTCGCCGGGCTGCCAAAAACTGGAAATTTGCAAAACGGCCGGACCTGAAAGCCCACGGTGCGTAAAGAGCAGGTTTTCACGAAATACGGTGCCATCTTCAGCGGTGATAACGGAAGGAACAGACACACCAGAGAGCACCTGAAGCTGCTCCAGCAGTGGCTTATGCAACGTAAAGGGCACCAGGCCTGCGCGCGTCGGCAACACCTTCAGTCCAAACTGTTCGGCAATTTTATAACCAAACGGCGTTGCCCCCAAACCCGGCATGGAAAGCCCACCGGAGGCAATAACCAATTTCTTCGCCCCGACCGTCATCCCGTTCAGTTCCAGAATGAAGCCGTTATCATCTCGTGCGACGCTCAGGACTTCGCTACGTAACCGCATCGTAACGTTACCCTTTTCGCACTCGGCAACCAGCATATCGACGATTTGTTGGGCCGAATCATCGCAGAACAGCTGACCGAGCGTTTTTTCGTGCCAGGCAATGCCGTGTTTCCCCACCAGATCGATAAAGTCCCACTGCGTATAGCGAGCCAGCGCCGATTTGCAAAAATGCGGGTTTTGACTCAAATATGCAGCCGGTTCCACATAAAGATTGGTAAAGTTGCAGCGCCCTCCGCCGGACATGAGGATCTTACGTCCAGGCTTTTTACCATTATCAATCAGCAGTACTTGACTGCCTGCTTGCCCTGCCTGCGCGGCACAGAACATACCCGCTGCGCCAGCGCCTATAATAACGGTATCAAACCTTTCCACGTTGCGATCCTCTCTAAAAAGCGGGCGTGAATTGTAAAGATTCCTCAGTGGTCGCACCAGCACCAAACTATCAATAATAGGTATTTATCTGAATTCTATAGGATAATTCTTTAGTGGTGTAAAACAAAGCAGGAGACAAATCAAAAAAACTCTATATTTCACTTTGCCCGCGCCGCCAAAGTCACTGATAATGCGCCGCGTTCATGTCCTCAAAATGGCGTAACGTCCTATGCTACATTTGTTTGCTGGCCTGGATTTACATACCGGGCTTTTATTATTGCTTGCTCTGGCTTTTGTGCTGTTCTACGAAGCAATTAACGGCTTCCACGATACAGCCAATGCTGTCGCAACCGTGATCTATACCCGTGCAATGCGTTCGCAATTGGCGGTGGTCATGGCTGCGTTGTTCAACTTCTTTGGTGTTTTGCTGGGTGGTCTCAGCGTAGCTTATGCCATCGTGCATATGCTACCAACGGATCTGCTGCTCAACATGGGTTCTTCACATGGCCTCGCCATGGTGTTCTCCATGCTGCTGGCGGCAATTATCTGGAACCTCGGTACCTGGTACTTTGGTCTGCCTGCATCCAGCTCCCACACGCTGATTGGCGCGATCATCGGTATTGGTTTAACCAATGCGTTGATGAACGGGACTTCAGTGGTGGATGCACTTAACATCCCGAAAGTGCTCAATATTTTCGGTTCGCTGATCATTTCCCCTATTGTCGGTCTGGTGTTCGCTGGCGGTCTGATCTTCTTGCTGCGTCGTTACTGGAACGGCACCAAGAAGCGGGCGCGTATTCACCTGACTCCAGCAGAGCGTGAAAAGAAAGACGGTAAGAAAAAGCCGCCGTTCTGGACGCGTATCGCGCTGATCCTCTCCGCTATTGGTGTGGCGTTCTCTCATGGCGCTAACGATGGGCAGAAAGGTATTGGTCTGGTAATGCTGGTACTGATTGGCGTAGCGCCTGCAGGCTTCGTGGTGAATATGAATGCTTCTGGTTACGAAATTACGCGTACCCGTGATGCTATCAATAACGTCGAAACCTACTTCCAGCAGCGTCCTGATCTGCTCAAACAGGCGACCGGCGTTGATCAGTTGATTCCGTCTCCGACGGAAACGACGACAACGACACCGGCAGAGTTCCATTGTCACCCGGCAAATACCATCAACGCGCTTGAGCGTGCGAAAGGTATGCTGGCGAACCTGGAAACCTACGACAAGTTAAGCGTTGAGCAGCGTAGCCAGCTGCGTCGCATTATGTTGTGCATTTCTGATACGACCGATAAAGTCGTGAAACTGCCTGGCGTAAGCAGCGACGATCAGCGCCTGCTGAAGAAACTGAAAACCGACATGCTGAGCACCATCGAGTACGCCCCCGTCTGGATTATCATGGCTGTTGCTCTGGCTCTGGGCTGCGGTACGATGATTGGCTGGCGTCGCGTGGCGACCACTATCGGTGAGAAAATCGGTAAGAAAGGCATGACCTATGCTCAGGGGATGTCGGCACAGATGACTGCCGCAGTCTCTATCGGTCTCGCCAGTTACACCGGTATGCCTGTTTCCACCACTCACGTTCTCTCCTCTTCTGTTGCAGGGACGATGGTTGTTGACGGTGGCGGTTTGCAGCGTAAAACGGTAACCAGCATTCTGATGGCCTGGGTCTTCACCCTGCCAGCAGCGATTATCCTTTCCGGGGTGCTGTACTGGCTCTCCCTGAAGCTAATCTAAGCGCATGCACAGTAAAAAAGCGGGTCAGGAAACTGACCCGCTTTTTTTATATCTGTCGTAGAAATCAGTGCCAGATAATCAGCGCGACCATACTGATTAACACCAGCCCACATAACGCGCTGGTAAGGATGAACTGACCGCGAACCCGCTCACAGCGGCGAATAAACTCATCGTCATGATGATCACGGTAACGCTGAGCGTAGATATACCACACCAGACGCATCTGCTTGTTAGGTTGCCCATGCGAGGTAAAAAAGCCGCCCCCATCGACATACTGGTAAAGTAATGGATCGCAACCACGAAGTACCACTAACAGTGCGCGTAGCGAAGAAAAATAACGCGCCATATTAACAATGCAAACGACACATAAAGCCCAGAATAACGCAATGGTGCTTATCATATCTCCTCCCCGGCGACCCGCCCACGGAACTCCTTTCCGGGACTACCGCTCCCCGATACCCTGCCAAACCATTCAGTGAAGAGTACAACCGAAACCGCTCGTGTTAGTGTCACGCATCCGAACGCCTCTCTAAATAGTGTAGGAGATTAGTTAATTTTTTTGCCAGAAGGTTAATCACTATCAATGCAATTAACTAAAAAATTTGTTTAACTACTTGGCAAGCAAGGCGGATTGACGGATTATCCCGGTCGCTATAATGTAAGGATAGTCCTTAAAAGGTACGTTTTTACGACTGGGCTAGCCCCGCGCACAACGTTCGCAGGACGCGGATGACGCGGCGGCAAATGAACGCCAGCAGGCTAGTCATCGACAACTTATGGAAGGAGTAACACTATGGCTTATAAACACATTCTTATCGCGGTTGATCTTTCTCCAGAAAGCAAAGTTCTGGTTGAAAAAGCGGTCTCTATGGCGCGGCCTTACAATGCGAAAGTCTCCCTTATCCACGTTGACGTAAACTATTCCGACCTGTACACCGGGCTAATCGACGTGAATCTGGGCGACATGCAGAAACGCATTTCTGAAGAAACCCACCACGCGTTAACCGAGCTGTCCACCAATGCAGGCTACCCAATCACCGAAACCCTGAGCGGTAGCGGTGACCTGGGCCAGGTCCTGGTCGATGCCATCAAAAAATACGACATGGATCTCGTCGTTTGTGGCCACCACCAGGATTTCTGGAGCAAACTGATGTCCTCCGCGCGTCAACTGATCAACACCGTTCACGTCGACATGTTGATTGTTCCGCTGCGTGACGAAGAAGAAGCATAAAATACTTGCTGCCGGGGAATAATCCGGCCCACTGCAAGCATTAAAGCCTGTAAACGCCCGCCTATGCGGGCGTTTTTGTTTTTATCATTCGGACACAATTAGTACATCAATCCAACAAATAAATCATAATTAGTGTGATCAACTAATTGGATCGAAAACTATCTCTATAATAATCTACCCTTACGGCTAATCGCCGCAGTCTATAACAAAACAAGACTTTTTCGGCGCGTTTAAGCATACGCGTTCATACTTTTCGGGATGGCTTTGAAAGGCGATGGAATATGAATAAAACTGCACCTACGGGCTTGCTGCAGCAACCTCGTCCGTTCTTCATGATCTTCTTTGTGGAATTATGGGAACGATTTGGCTATTACGGCGTTCAGGGCATCCTGGCGGTATTTTTTGTTAAGCAACTTGGATTTTCTCAGGAACAGGCATTTGTCACCTTTGGCGCGTTTGCTGCATTGGTATACGGCCTGATCTCCATCGGCGGTTATGTCGGCGACCATCTTTTAGGGACCAAACGCACGCTGGTGCTCGGCGCTATCGTGCTGGCACTTGGTTACTTCATGACCGGGATGTCACTGCTCAAGCCCGACCTGATTTTTGTCGCACTGGGTACCATTGCCGTGGGTAACGGGTTGTTTAAAGCCAACCCAGCAAGCCTGCTGTCAAAATGCTATCCCCCGAAAGACGCCCGACTGGACGGTGCTTTTACCCTGTTTTATATGTCGATCAACATCGGTTCGCTGTTGTCACTGTCGCTGGCACCGGTGATTGCCGATAAGTTTGGCTATGCTGTGACCTACAACCTGTGCGGGGCTGGGCTTATCGTCGCGCTGCTGGTCTACTTTGCCTGCCGTGGGATGGTGAAGGATATCGGCTCGGAGCCAGACCATAAACCGCTGAATTTCCGTAATCTATTCTACGTGCTGGCCGGTACGATAGTGATGGTATTTATCTGCGCCTGGCTGATGCACAACGTTAAAGTTGCCAACCTGGTGCTGATCGTCCTGTCGATTGCCGTGACGATCATCTTCTTTCGTCAGGCCTTCAAACTGGATAAAACCGGGCGCAATAAGATGTTCGTGGCCTTTATCCTGATGCTGGAAGCGGTAGTGTTTTATGTGCTGTACGCACAGATGCCTACGTCACTTAACTTCTTTGCCATCAATAACGTGCACCATGAAATTCTTGGTTTCGCCATCAACCCAGTAAGCTTCCAGGCACTGAACCCGTTCTGGGTAGTACTGGCAAGCCCGGTCCTGGCCGCGATTTATACCCGTCTGGGTAACAAAGGCAAAGATCTGACCATGCCGATGAAGTTTACGCTTGGCATGTTCCTGTGCTCACTAGGCTTCCTGACTGCCGCCGCAGCCGGAATGTGGTTTGCCGATGCTCAGGGTTTGACGTCTCCGTGGTTTATCGTGCTGGTCTACCTGTTCCAGAGTCTGGGTGAACTGCTGATTAGCGCCCTGGGACTGGCAATGGTCGCCGCGCTGGTGCCACAACACCTGATGGGCTTTATTCTTGGGATGTGGTTCCTGACGCAGGCAGCAGCCTTCCTGATGGGGGGTTACGTCGCAACGTTTACAGCCGTACCGGAAAACATTACCGATCCACTCCAGACCCTGCCTATCTACACCAACGTGTTCAGTAAGATAGGCCTGGTGACCCTGGCGGTAACGGTTGTGATGGCGATTATGGTGCCATGGCTGAACCGGATGATTAATACGCCGAGTACCGAGCAATAATCTTCAGTGCCGGATGCGGCTTACGCCTTATCCGGCCTACATTCAACATGCCCGATCGCTTTGCGCTATTGGGCATTTTCAATGCATTACCCTTTGCGTGCGTTTATCCACTCCTGCACTTCCACCACGAAGGTATCTGGCGCTTTGCGGTACATCTTACGAGCCAAATCCAGAATGGTATGCTGGCCAAGTGCTTCTTCCATGCGCTGTTGCGCCATGTCCATTACTGAACGTACGCCGCAAATGCCTTCACAAGCCCACTCTGGCGGATGCTCCTCAAAAACGGCTAAACGCTGACGAATTTCACGACATTCAAAAATACGCTTATCGCCATCTATGGCATTGACCACATCCAGCACGGTGATGTCTTCCGCGGGTTTGGCCAACTGGAACCCGCCGCCCTTACCCTCGATACTGCGCACCAGACCTGCTTTCGACAGACGAGTGAAGATTTTTGCCAGATAGTCATACGGCACGCTTTGTAGTTCGGCAATTTCTCGCACGCTCATATCCCGCGCGTCGCCCTTGCTGTCGACCATACACATCAGGCTATGGATGCCGTACTCAACCCCGGAACTGTAAAATGCCATTTTTTATCTCAGCCAAAATGAATCTGAGTTTATTGTAGCTTTTTCATCTAATGCATTCCAGAGAACAGAGTAACCCCGCATGGGAATAAAAATATAAATAGATATTTATTAAATAGATAATAAAACATTCCGACACAATAATGAAAAAAGGATCAGGATCGCATTGCAATCCACAACTACGACCAATAAAATCCGAGTAAATAAATCGTAGTCACCAGTGAGATAAAACTAATGCAGAAACAAATTCTGATCGTGGGTGCCGGTTTTGCCGGTATGTGGGCAGCATTGAGCGCCGCACGTCTGGCGGAGAAAAACCAGCAGACCATTGATATTACGGTGATTGCGCCACAGCCAGAGCTGCGTGTACGCCCGCGTTTTTATGAAAGCGCGGTCCACACGCTGGTCGCCCCGCTGCAACCCTTATTCGACGCTACCGGCGTTAACTTCCTGCAAGGTCACGTTGAGCAGATCCTCCCGGCCTCTAAAGAAGTCAGCTGGAAAGACGTCAACGGTGAAACCCACTTGCGCCATTACGACCGTTTGGTTCTCGCCAGCGGTAGCCATGTCGACCGCACCAGGGTTACCGGTGCTGCCGAACACGCCTTCGACCTCGATCAGTTGGAAAGCGCAGCTGTACTGGAACAACACCTGAAAGATCTGGCACAGAAACCGGAAAGTGACGCGCGCAATACCGTGGTAGTCTGCGGCGGCGGTTTTACCGGGATTGAGATGGCGCTGGAATTACCGGGGCGTTTGCGCGAAATATTGGGTGCTGATGCTAAGACCAGAGTTGTCGTAGTTGAACGCGGCGCTCAACCAGGCGGGCGCTGGAGCCCGGAATTACGTGACGTCATTATCGAAGCCTCCGCTGAACTGGGCGTCGAATGGCGGGTCAATGCGGAAGTGGAGTGCGTGGATGCCTCCGGCGTCACGCTGAAAGATGGGCAGACCATCGCCTCACAGACCGTTATCTGGACGGTTGGCGTCCAGGCAAACGGGTTAACGGCGCAAATTGACGCACCGCGCGATCGCCAGGGTCGCCTGCATGTGGACGCTAACCTTCAGGTCATCGGCCATGATGATATCTATGCCACCGGCGATGTGGCTTACGCCGCCACCGATGACAAAGGCAATCACGCGCTAATGACCTGTCAGCACGCTATTTTACTGGGCAAATTTGCCGGAAATAACGCGGCAGCCAGCTTGCTAAACGTTGCGCCACTGCCGTACCGTCAGGAAAACTACGTTACCTGTCTGGATCTTGGTGCATGGGGCGCGGTGTATACCGAAGGGTGGGATCAGCAAGTGAAACTGACGCGTGCAGAGGCGAAAAAACTGAAGGTCTCAATTGTCAGTGAGTTGATATATCCACCGAAGGCTGACAAGACCGTGGCGTTTGAGATTGCCGATCCGCTGGCTCCATTCGTGTAGTCGAATCGCCGGATGCGGCTAACGCCTTATCCGGCCTACAAACTACCAGGCAATTATCGACACCACTGCGGTAACGCCTTATCCGGCCTACAAACTACCAGGCGATTATCGACACCACTGCGGTAACGCCTTATCCGGCCTACAAACTATCAGGCGATTATCGACACCACTGCGGTAACACCTTATCCGGCTTTCAAACCACACTCAGCCGTAGGCCTGATAAGCGTAGCGCCATCAGGCGATTCAGCGCATCAAACAGGATGCGGCCAACACGTTACGCCGTCCCGGCGTAAATATCAAAGCGATGCCCTTTGGTGACTACCGCATTGGGTGTCGCCACATCCGCGAGCGGCGGCGCGTAATCCGGGCGCTTCACCACAACACGTTTAGTCGCCAGCTGACGTGCTGGCATCAACAACCCATCGGCATCTAAGTCTGGCCCCACCAGCGACTGAAACACGCGCATTTCTTTTTTCACCAGCGCACTTTTCTGCTTATGTGGGAACATCGGGTCGAGATACACCACCTGCGGGCGCGGCGTGATATCGGTCAACGCCGTCAGACTGGACGCATGGATCAGTTGTAATCGCTCCTGCAACCACGGCCCGATTTCCGGGTCGGCATAACCACGGGCCAGGCCATCGTCGAGCAGCGCCGCCACCACCGGATTACGTTCCAGCATCCGTACATGGCAGCCAACAGAGGCCAGCACAAACGCATCGCGCCCCAGCCCGGCGGTCGCATCAACCACGTCCGGCAAATAATCGCCTTTAATGCCGACGGCTTTCGCCACCGCTTCGCCGCGACCGCCGCCGAATTTACGTCGGTGCGCCATCGCCCCGCCGACAAAATCAACGAAGATGCCGCCGAGTTTAGGTTCGTCTCGCTTGCGCAGTTCCAGATGTTCCGGCGTCATCACCAACGCCATCAGGTTATCTTCATCGTGCGTAAGGTTCCAGCGGGCAGCAAGAACAGATAAGGCGCCGTCTCCGGCGCCTGTTTCATCCAGTAAACAAATTTTCACGCGAACAATCAGCCCTTGATGCCGTAATGCGCCAGCATGGCGTCGAGCTGAGGTTCACGGCCACGGAAGCGTTTGAACAGCGTCATCGGCTCTTCCGAACCACCGCGAGTCAGGATGCTATCGAGGAACGACTGTCCGGTTTTGCGGTTGAAGATACCTTCTTCTTCAAAGCGGGAAAACGCGTCCGCTGCCAACACGTCGGCCCACAGGTAGCTGTAATAACCCGCTGCGTAGCCGCCGGCAAAAATATGGCTGAAAGCGTGTGGGAAACGGCCCCATGTCGGCCCTGGCACTACAGCAACCTGCTTTTTAATCTCTGCCAGGGTTTCAAGGATTTTCGCCCCCTGCTGCGGGTTAAACTCAGCATGCAGACGGAAATCAAACAGGCCGAATTCCAGCTGACGCAGAATAAACAGCGCCGCCTGGTAGTTTTTCGCCGCCAGCATTTTATCCAGTAATTCTTTCGGCAGCGGTTCACCGGTTTCATAGTGACCGGAGATAAACGCCAGCGCTTCTGGCTCCCAGCACCAGTTCTCCATAAATTGGCTCGGCAGTTCAACGGCATCCCATGGCACACCGTTGATACCCGAAACGCCGGCCGTTTCGATGCGGGTCAGCATGTGGTGCAGGCCGTGGCCAAACTCGTGGAACAGGGTGATCACTTCATCGTGGGTGAACAGCGCCGGTTTACCGTTCACCGGACGGTTGAAGTTACAGGTCAGATAAGCGACCGGTTTTTGCAACGTACCGTCGGTTTTACGCATCTGGCCGACACAGTCGTCCATCCACGCCCCACCGCGTTTGTGTTCACGCGCGTACAGATCCAGATAGAAACTGCCGCGCAGCTCGTTGTTTTCATCGTACAGTTCAAAGAAGCGAACCTCCGGATGCCAGACGTCTACATCAGTACGCTCTTTCGCGGTGATGCCGTAAATGCGCTTAACCACTTCAAACAGGCCGTTAACCGCTTTGTTTTCCGGGAAGTAAGGACGCAACTGCTCGTCGCTGATGCTGTATAGGTGCTGTTTTTGCTTCTCGCTGTAGTACGCGATGTCCCACGGCTGCAGCTCATCAACGCCAAATTCTGCTTTTGCGAAGGCGCGCAGTTGGGCCAGCTCTTTCTCACCCTGCGGACGCGCACGTTTGGCCAGATCCGTCAGGAATTCGAGCACCTGCTGCGGGTTTTCCGCCATTTTCGTGGCGAGAGATTTAAAGGCGTAGCTTTCAAAGCCCAGCAGTTGAGCCAGTTCGTGGCGCAACGCGAGGATCTCTTCCATTATCGGGCTGTTATCCCATTTGCCCGCGTTTGGCCCCTGGTCAGATGCGCGGGTGGAATAAGCGCGATACATCTCTTCGCGCAGAGCCTGGTTGTCGCAGTAGGTCATTACCGGCAGGTAGCTCGGGATGTCCAGCGTTAACAGATAGCCTTCCTGCTCTTTGGCTTCGGCCTGGGCTTTTGCAGCGGCCAGCGCACTTTCCGGCATCCCGGCAAGCGCAGATTCGTCGGTGACGAGTTTGGTCCAGCCCATAGTCGCATCCAGCACGTTGTTGCTGTACAGGTTACCCAGTTCAGACAGACGGGTCGCGATTTCGCCATAGCGCTGTTGTTTTTCTTTCGGCAAGCCAATGCCAGACAGCTCAAAATCACGCAGTGCATTATCGACCGCTTTTTTCTGTGCGGTGTTCAGGGTGGCGTAATGATCGCCATCACGCAGGTCGCGGTAGGCTTTGTACAGCCCCTCATGTTGCCCAACCCAGGTGCTGTATTCAGACAACAGCGGCAGCGTTTGTTCGTAGGCTTCGCGCAGCTCCGGGCTGTTTTTCACCGAATTCAGGTGACTGACCGGAGAGAAAATACGTCCCAGGACATCGTCCACTTCCGCCAACTGCTGGCAGAGATTTTCCCAGGTATACGGCGCACCCTGCGCAACCACGCGTTCAACGTTTTCGCGGCAATCGTTTAGCGCTTTAGTCACAGCGGGCACGACATGCTCAGGCTGAATTTTAGAAAACGGTGGCAGTTCGAAGGGAGTCAGCAATGGATTGGTCATTAGCGCGGTCCTGTTGAAAAGAGTGAATGAAGCGCGTATCCGGCGCTGTGCATATTATTTGTAGAATGGGGTTAAGTGTAGAGGATTTCAATGCTAACCGTGATGGAAAGACGCCCGGTGGCGCTGCGCTTACCGGGCCTACGGGTAATCTGTGCCGATCTGCTGTAAACTGTGGCAAATCGTCATTTCAGCGGAATTTCATTACCCATGCTCAGTTATCGCCACAGTTATCACGCAGGCAACCACGCCGACGTCCTTAAACACACCGTTCAGAGCCTGATCATTGAATCGCTCAAAGAGAAAGAAAAACCGTTTCTCTATCTGGACACCCATGCCGGGGCTGGCCGTTATCAGCTGAGCAGTGAGCATGCCGAACGTACCGGTGAATATCTGGAAGGCATCGCCCGTATCTGGCAGCAGGACGATTTACCTGCTGAACTGGAACCCTATATTTCTGTCGTGCAACATTTCAACCGGAGTGGTCAGCTGCGCTACTACCCGGGTTCTCCGCTGATTGCCCGCCAGTTATTGCGTGAGCAGGACAGCCTGCAATTGACAGAACTGCATCCGAGCGATTTTCCGCTACTGCGTTCCGAGTTCCAGAAAGACGAACGTGCGCGCGTCGCTAAAGCCGACGGCTATCAGCAGTTAAAAGCAAAATTACCGCCGGTTTCTCGCCGCGGATTGATCCTTATCGATCCCCCATACGAAATTAAGTCCGACTATCAGGCCGTCGTTGCCGGCATCAGCGAAGGTTACAAACGTTTCGCAACCGGTACCTATGCACTGTGGTATCCGGTAGTCCTGCGTCAGCAAATCAAACGTATGATTCATGATCTGGAAGACACCGGCATTCGTCGCATCCTGCAAATTGAGCTGGCGGTTCGCCCGGACAGCGATCAGCGCGGTATGACGGCTTCCGGCATGATTGTGATTAACCCGCCGTGGAAGCTGGAACAGCAGATGAACAACGTCCTGCCGTGGCTACACAGCAAACTGGTTCCGGCAGGAACCGGGCACACGTCCGTCAGTTGGATCGTGCCGGAGTAATCGCAGCCATCGGTGGAACCTTTTAATTTCAGGTATACAATCGCGAATATTTTGGCGGATGGCATAACGCTTCTCCGCCCTACAATGAACATGAAGGAGCGGTCATGACCAAGCACTATGATTACATCGCTATCGGCGGCGGCAGCGGCGGTATTGCCTCCATTAACCGTGCGGCAATGTACGGCCAGAAATGCGCACTGATTGAAGCCAAAGCGTTAGGCGGCACTTGCGTCAACGTTGGCTGCGTACCGAAGAAAGTGATGTGGCATGCCGCGCAGATCCGCGAAGCTATTCATATGTATGGCCCGGATTATGGTTTCGACACCACTATTAATAAGTTCGATTGGGATAAACTGATCGCCAGCCGTACCGCCTATATCGATCGCATTCATACCTCTTACGATAATGTGTTGGGTAAAAATAATGTCGATGTTATTAAAGGCTTTGCCCGCTTCGTTGATGCTAAAACCATTGAAGTGAACGGTGAAACGATCACTGCCGATCATATTTTAATTGCCACCGGCGGCCGCCCAAGCCATCCAGACATTCCGGGTGTGGAATACGGCATCGACTCCGATGGTTTCTTTGAACTGCCAGCACTGCCGAAACGCGTGGCAGTCGTTGGCGCAGGCTATATCGCCGTTGAACTGGCGGGTGTCATCAACGGTCTGGGCGCGCAAACACATCTCTTTGTGCGTAAACACGCACCGCTGCGTAGCTTTGATCCGATGATTGTCGAGACACTGGTTGAAGTGATGAACACTGAAGGCCCAACTCTGCATACCCACGCTATCCCAAAAGCTGTGGTTAAAAATGCAGACGGCAGCCTGACTCTGCAACTGGAAGATGGTCGTAGCGAAACGGTAGATTGCCTGATCTGGGCGATTGGACGTGAACCGGCAACCGACAACTTCAACCTGGCGGCAACAGGTGTGAAAACCAACGAAAAAGGGTACATCGTTGTTGATAAATACCAGAATACCAGCGTTCCTGGTATTTATGCGGTCGGCGATAATACCGGTGCCGTTGAACTGACGCCGGTTGCGGTTGCCGCAGGCCGTCGTCTGTCCGAACGTCTGTTTAATAACAAGCCGGACGAGCATCTGGACTACAGCAACATTCCAACCGTGGTCTTCAGCCATCCGCCAATTGGTACTGTAGGGTTAACCGAGCAGCAGGCACGCGAACAGCACGGTGATGATCAGGTAAAAGTGTATAAATCATCGTTTACCGCGATGTATACCGCCGTTACCTCTCACCGCCAACCGTGCCGCATGAAGCTGGTCTGCGTTGGACCAGAAGAGAAGATTGTCGGTATTCACGGCATCGGCTTTGGCATGGACGAAATGCTGCAAGGCTTCGCGGTGGCACTGAAAATGGGCGCAACCAAGAAAGATTTCGACAACACCGTAGCGATCCACCCAACTGCGGCTGAAGAATTCGTCACCATGCGTTAAGCGCCCGAATGGCCGGTGTCAGGAAATGAGTAATTCCCCGACACCGGTACACTCTTCAAAAACAAACATCCTCCGATGCACATTCAGCAGACGCATTCCCGCCACATTGCAACGTCGTAAAACCACAGGCTGTGTGATCACGCAGTATGAAAACCAAACATTTCGCATGACACAATCTTCGAAAATAAGATTTTCGAGATAACAACGATTAAGTGTTAAATTTGCGAAAAGAATATTTTTGAAACTACTGTTAATTAAATTACTGCGAAAGAAAATCGCTTTTACGGGCTGACTCTGAATATGCTGGTCTATAAATTGCTGGTGTTCTTGCAAGCCATACACAGCAAATTTCGTGGGTTTATCTCCTTGATGTTGCAAAGTATTCTTCTCACGAGTATTTTGCAAATACAAAGGGGTAGCCCCCTGACGCTTAGCGTTAAGGTTCATAAAGATTCCAATAATTGTGACGTTATCCGGACGGATAACAAATAAGAGGGACCTTTAAATGACCTGTTTAACTACCTGGAAACAAGACCGTTTTTGTCCAATTATTTGCAGAGTTGCCTGGCGAGATAAAAGTTCAAAAACACAGTTATTACACAAATAAAAAAGAATAATTTCACTTAGGTGTATATTTCATGCCAAAAAGTAAAAGCAGCAATTGTATCCTGGTCATTGAATCCCCCTGGAAACTGGATGATCATGATTCAAATCGTTCTTCGGTCGTTCCCTTTATTCAAGGGATCGCCAGACTTCAGGGCGATACTGAGGTCTATTTTCTGAATTTCTACAATAAAAAGAGCTTCGAAATTGCCCTTGAATGCCTTTGTATGCAGGTTTTTCGCAATGCGATTGTTTACGTGGCAGCACATGGTAGCGAATCACACATCAGTGGCATTCTGCTCAAAGATATTCTTCAAGCAGTCAGAGAAAAAGCCGCAGACAATAACATCAGCGGGTTGATGCTGGGATCGTGTTTTGCAGGAACCAAAACTCAACTGTTGAAAGAGCACACTCAGGGAAGTGGTTTGCGTTGGTGTGCAGGTTACTCTTCATCATGCGACTGGTTGACCGGAACGATGATTGACTGCGCTATCATCAGTAACGCCCTCAGCATCAAGAAATCACATTACGCTAGTCGCGAGAAAATGGTTCAGGCTTTCGCTGCTGCCGTCGCGCCTTTTGCGCCCGGCGCAATCATCGGCCAGAACAAAAAAGACAACGGCGTTCCCCTTTCTCAATCGTTGAAGATTGTTATTCAACCTGAAGGTCAGGGATACCATGCTCTCGTTTCCTCCAACGAAATATTTGCACAAGCACAGGAAGGCTACGTGCAGGAAGAAGAGCAAGAAATAGCTTAACTTATCGCCTGATATCGACGTGCTGTTGCAACCGAGCGGGCATGTTATACCCGTTCATTGAGGAAAATTATCCAGCCTGCAATACATGTCAGGCTGGATAACGCCAGGAATTATTTACCCTGCATATACGGCGTATATACCCCGTTGAGGCTTTCAAGGAACGCCACGATATCGTCGATATCTTCCTGTGGCAGTTCTTTACCCACCTGATAACGCAGCATCAGTTTCACCGCGCCATCGAGCGTCGGTACATCGCCACGATGGAAATAAGGTGCAGTTAGCGCAACGTTACGCAGACCCGGTACTTTCTGACGCAGCTTGTCACGTAATTCATTCGTGACGTTCATCCGGCCAATATCTGCCGCGGTGACTTCGCCAAAATTAAAGTCCTTTTTCAGCCCCAGAGGCTCGAATGAGCGTCCACCTAGAATAATACCGCCATGACAGGTCGCACACTTATTTTCCTTAAACAGCTGATAACCCTGTTTTTGCTGGGCTGTTAACGCCGTTTCATCACCACGTAACCACTTATCAAATGGCGAATTTGGCGTAATAAGCGTTTTCTCAAACTCAGCAATCGCATCAGTAATATTGTCACCACTAAATCCCTGTGGATAAATCGCGATAAATTGTTGCTTCAGAAGCGGATCTTTATCCAGTTTCTGGATAATTTCATCCCAGGATTTCGATGCCATTTCAATGGGATTTAACGGCGGGCCACCCGCCTGAGCTTGCAACGTCGGCGCACGTCCATCCCAGAATTGCTCCACATTAAACACCGAGTTAAATACCGTCGGCGCATTGATCGGCCCGACCGCTCCGCCTACGCCAATTGACGTTTTTCTGCCATCCACACCGCCCGCATTCAGGGCATGGCAGTGCGCACAAGAAATCGTGCTGTCGCCAGAAATCCGTGGGTCATGATAGAGCGTGAAACCGAGCGCCACTTTACGGGCATCTGTCGGGATACTTTCCGGTATCGGTTGCACCGGTTCGTTGCGATGTTGCGCTGCCGTATCACTGCTGGCGTAGTACTGCTCGCGTTGTTTTGCGATCCAGCCAAGAATCTCTTTGCGCTCAGCATCACTAACCTTACCGGCCCAGTGCAGCGCGGTATAACGCGTTGGTGGCATGGTGTCGTACTGCATCACCCATTCAATTTTATTCAGATCGCTTTGCGAAACGGGTTTATCCGCGACCAGTGCCGCACGTACGGCTTCAAGATTGAAGGATTTATAGCCCAGTTGAATATCATAATTCATCAACTGTTTAGCGACAGGAAAAGAAGAATAGAAAGGTAATTCCGCTGAAGGGGTATGACAATAATCGCATCCTTTTTCGCGTAAAAACCCTAATACTTTATTATTTTCTTCCAGCGTAGAAGCCTGAACATCAGCTTGTTTACTACGTTGATTATCGTGATACCACACATAACCGGATAATCCAAAATAACAAATCACGATGCCTGCTATAGCAATCGCGGTAAGACGGGTAATGATTTTCATTATTTTACCCTCACTGTTGTGAGTTATTGTGACCCAGAAAATTAGAATAATTAATGCACAGTCTTTGTCAGACCTGACCATCATAGGAAATGGAGGGATTACTTTTTTGATAAGTATCAATCAATTACATGGGCGGGAACTATCGATAGAATAGCCTGCGCCTATTATAAGAATGAGCCGTTACCTGGTTCTATTCACACCTCGTTGCAATCGAATGTTCTGAAAATGAAATCGTTTTAGATTGCGAAGAATTATAATTTTCCCATTGTTATCATTGGGATAGTTTTATTTCTTTATTATTGATAAGCATAAAAACGTGATCGACCGCACGCTTTACTCACCCGGCACCGAAGCGAATGTCTACGCTTAACAGACGACCAGGCAATAGCCTTAGCATTTCAACCGTTACCGGAGGTCTTTCTCATTATGCTCAACCAGAAACTACCCCACGCCCCTTCAGAAGAACTGACGATCGACGTCGATCTACTTTATGAAATGGATCCGTGCGAGTTAAAGCTGGATGAAATGATTGAGGCGGAGCCTGAACCGGAAATGATTGAGGGACTTCCCGCCTCGGACGCGTTAACCCCCGCCGATCGTTACCTCGAACTGTTCGAGCACGTCCAGTCCTCAAAACTGTTTGCTGATAGCAAAACCTTTCCCGACTGCGCCCCCAGAATGGACCCACTGGATATTTTGATTCGCTATCGTAAAGTCAAACGACACCGGGACTTTGACCTACAACGCTTTGTCGAGAACCACTTTTGGCTGCCGGAAACCCCCACCAGCGAATATGTTTCCGACCCTGAAAGCTCGCTGAAAGAGCATATTGATCAACTGTGGCCAGTGCTGACTCGCGAGCCGCAGGATCATATTCCCTGGTCTTCACTGCTGGCGCTACCGCAGTCATACATCGTGCCAGGCGGACGCTTTAGCGAAACCTACTATTGGGATTCCTACTTCACCATGTTGGGTCTTGCAGAGAGTGGCCGGGAAGACTTACTGAAATGCATGGCAGATAACTTTGCCTGGATGATCGAAAACTATGGTCACATCCCGAACGGCAACCGCACCTACTACCTGAGCCGCTCCCAGCCACCGGTCTTTGCGCTAATGGTCGAACTGTTCGAAGAAGATGGCGTACGCGGCGCTCGTCGCTATCTTGATCATCTCAAAATGGAGTACGCGTTTTGGATGGATGGTGCCGACTCGCTGGTACTTAATCAGGCGTACCGTCATGTTATCAGAATGCCGGACGGTTCTCTGCTCAACCGCTATTGGGACGATCGTGATACCCCGCGCGATGAGTCCTGGCTTGAAGATGTAGAAACGGCTAAGCATTCAGGTCGACCACCAAATGAGGTTTATCGGGATCTACGTGCGGGTGCGGCCTCCGGCTGGGATTATTCATCACGTTGGTTGCGCGATACCGGTCGCCTCGCCAGCATCCGCACCACTCAGTTCATCCCGATTGACCTGAACGCATTTCTCTACAAACTGGAAAGTACGATTGCGAACATTTCTGCATTAAAGGGAGAGCGAGATACCGAAGCACTGTTTCGCCAGAAAGCCAGCGACCGCCGTGCCGCCGTGAACCGCTATTTGTGGGACGATGAAAATGGCTGCTATCGCGATTACGACTGGCGACGTGAGCAGATGGCCCTCTTCTCTGCTGCCAGCATCGTTCCGCTGTATGTCGGCATGGCGACCCATGAACAAGCTGACCGACTCGCCAACACGGTACGCAGTCGCTTACTCACGCCAGGCGGCATTTTAGCAACCGAGTATGAAACCGGTGAACAGTGGGATAAACCCAACGGCTGGGCACCGTTGCAGTGGATGGCGATTCAGGGGTTTAAACTGTATGGCGATGACCATCTCGGCGATGAGATTGCCCGTAACTGGCTGAAGACGGTTAATATTTTTTATCAGGAACACCACAAGCTAATTGAAAAGTACCATATCGCTGACGGCACGCCGCGCGAAGGCGGCGGTGGGGAATATCCGCTGCAGGACGGATTTGGCTGGACGAATGGCGTGGTGCGCCGATTAATCGGTTTGTACGGTGAACCGTAAATGTCTGACGGCCTGATGCCACGAAATGCATCGGGCCGTTAGTTAATGGCATCGTACAGCGCGGTGTGGATTTTCTGCCATTTCTTGTTCTCTGCATTGGGATCTGCACGCACACGCAGTTGGGCCTGTTCCACATCATACTGCTGACGAGCAACGACCTCCGGTGTAGAGCAGAAACTGTGTAGGTAGCTTTTATGCAGTGACGTTAGTGATGCGCCATTCGACATGGCATGGCTGAGCGTATTCATAAACTGCTGGCAGGGCCTGGCCTCATCCATCTGTGAGGGATATCGCAGCAGCAGCTTCAGAACGGCGGTATTCCCCGCGGAAAATGCCTGCTCCGTCCACGCCAGCTTCCAGTCCATACCCCCTTGCAGGAACAGTGACGTGACGCGGGTATCGTTGCGATCGATAGCCGCTCGCATATTAAAGGTATCCCATGTAATGCCCATTCGGGTCACCGATTCTCGCGCGGAAGGTGCATCACGCCGCGGCTCCTCCTGTACTATCTCAACAGCTTGCCCTGAAGATGCTTGCGGTGCGGGTGCATTGAATAGCCAGAAAGCACCCAGCGAGATCGCCAGTACCATGACACCGACAGCCACCCACAGCATGCCGGAAATCAGTTGTTCGCGCTCTTCGGCCGTGCGCTGCGCTCGTTTTTCAGGAGGATCGATACTGTCGGCTATTTCCTTTTTATCGCCTCCAGCCTGCTCGTCTTTTTGCCTTGCCGTTTCCCAGAATTGACGAACTGTCGACTCATCAGAGTCCAGATATGATGCGGGATTGATACGTGTTCGGCGCTCTTCAAACGCCCGCTGCACAGAATGCGTAATTTGTTGGTACTGGTAATTTAACAGCATCAGCTGTACTGACGTCAGCGGTTGCTGAGCAATGACCGCGTTTCGTGCCAGTCGGCAATCATCCAGAAACATCCGCAGCGTTAAGCGCGGTTCGACAAACAGCATCAACACTGACGTATCATTAAAAATCTGCGTAAAGTGACGAACAAATAGCTTCTTATCGACCACCATCAACGCCAGTTCGCTAAACAACATGCCATCCAGCGCATCACGCCCTTCGCCCAGCTTTAGCCAGCGGCGCAAGCGTTCGGCGCCAAAGTGCTGCTTCAGGAAACTGTTTAGCGGATGCTGATCTGGCCATACCCGAGCGACGAGGGCTTTGAGCGTTAACTCTATTGCGCGAAGCTGACGCTGCGCCCGCATCTGCGCATCCGGCCCCCCGATTTCGATATCGGTTTGATAGTTCAGGAGCGGCTGTTGCTGGCGTAATTGCTCCAGGGCCGCTACAAAACGCAGCGCGGAAATCAGTTGGTTTTCACTGACATCCTGGCCACTTTCATACTGAGGTACACTCTGTTGAAGATGGCGTAAGCGCAACGTGAACTGGCTGAGTTGCGCATCATTCATCTGCAAACGTCTGGCAACAGCCCCCCAACCGCCCAAATTCAGTCGGGCCTGATCGAGTTGCTCCAGAAACCAGCGCGGATCTTTGCCCTCGGCCACATGGACGCCTAATAGCAGCAAAATTTCCACCGACGCCTGACGGATGATCCCCAAACAATGTTCGAATGGCGCACATGTCGCCTGTAACGCGCTATTGGTCATTATCTTCCCTAAAAGAGCCCAGAAAGGTGCGGCCTCACGATGTATTCGTTATCTTTTTATAAACGTGGTACTGCGCAGAATTGCGCCGCAGCACACTAGAACACATTCATATAACAAATAAATGTGTTTTGCAGTGACAACGGCAAAATCATTGAAATTAATTCTGGAGATAAACCCGTGCCTGTGTTGAAAACAGCGCGACCGCCTCACAATGACGGAGAGTGACTGGCTATGTCTGGTGATTCGCAATAGCATATCGGGAAAAGTGCCTGAGATGACAGGATGTTCAGCCGGTAAAAACGTGAGTGCCGCCCCTTAAGTCGTAAGGCGTTTATGGCCAAAAATGGCCATATGGCAACTACGTCTGCTGATAATTATCTTTATACTGTTTTTCTTTTAAGAGAAATCATTATGCCGCATTGCGCCACTCATTTTACCCCCGCCGGTATTGCATTTATCAAGCAATGGCAGGGCCTGTCGCTGGAAAAGTATCAGGATAAAAATGGTGTATGGGTCATTGGCTACGGGCATGAAATTACACCCGATGAAACCTTTGTTACCCCCATTTCAATGGCGCAGGCAGAGGCCCTGCTGATCGCAGATCTGGATATCTGCAAAGCATTAATACGCACAAATAAACCTCAGCTTAACGACCCGTTTCAACAAGAAGTCTTTATTGCGTGGATGCTAAGTGTTGGGATAACGCGCTTTTGTCACGCAGAAATGTGGTCGATTAATATTTCACAGCCAGATAGCGTCTGACCGTGAAATAAATATCAACTATAGAAATTCATTTAACATCATTGCCGCCTGGGTACGGTTTTTAACTTCCAGGCGCTGATAAAGTGACTCAAGGTGGGCTTTTACCGTTCCGGTACTGATATTTAACAGCCGACCAATTTGCTTATTTGACTCACCAGCCGCCAGCATGGTCAGGATCTCTCGCTGGCGAGCGCTTAATGTTTTTATATTTTGCCTACTGCTATCGTTTGTCGCTAAGTGATCCCTGGGAAGAAACAACATGCCCATCGCAACGCTGTTAAGCGCCAGGGTATAGGTTTCTGCATCCGAGTCCCGTGGCACAATGGCCAGCACGTTTAATTGCATCGCATCCTGCAGCCATTTCTTACTGCAATCAGTGGCGGAGATCAGCACCTTCACCGTTGAAAAAGAGTGTGCAATCTGTTGCAACAAGCCGCAGCAAAACACACCGTCGAGATCGCCATCCAGCATGAGCAGCGCATCTGGGGTGTTTTCCAGTTTTTGCCAAAGGTCATCTGCCTGACTGACACCCTGAACATTCACTCCTGGAATTCGTTGCTGCAAACTTACATTCATTCCATGAATAAATATTGACTGCCTGTCAAACATTATTACCTGCATTATTAACTCTCCGTCTGAAAAATAGTGGCTTTGAGACGTGAAAGGGTATTATTCACGAGGAAAAATAAGAACTCACCATTTGGCAGGGGTCATTCTACCGATAACAGAAGAATAAAGAAGCAGGAGTTATGAATAGTTACAGCTCAAAAAAAAGGATTACACAAAGCGGGCAGAACAGGATAGATTTCTGAGATATTCCTCATTTATCGCGGGTCAGAACTCCTTATTAATATTAATTTTTCGGAGAATACATTTTTAGCTGAAAATAAGAAATCCTGAACAAACAATGAATATGTTACAAATGACAATATAGCATTAAGTGCTCATTCAACAGATACTGCGTCTATTGAATAAGCACGTTGCAGCGTTACAGGAACATCCCGCCAGATACCTCAATACGTTGTGCCGTCATCCAGGCGAGCTCATCGCTGAGCAACGCGGCGATGGCAGCACCGATATCATCCGGTAACCCGACGCGTCCCAGCGCCGTTTGCGAGGCAATGTACGCATTCAGTTGCACGTTATCGCGCACATTCCCTCCGCCAAAATCGGTTTCAATCGCGCCCGGCGCAATGATATTTGCCGTAATACCGCGTTCCCCCAACTCTTTAGCCTGATAGCGGGTGAGCACTTCCATCGCCCCTTTCATGGCGGCATAGGCGCTGTAGCCCGGTAGAGCAAAACGCGCCAGACCAGTCGAGACATTGAGGATTCTTCCCCCTTTGTTCATCAGCGGAAGAAGACTCTGCGTCAGGAAAAATGGCCCCTTAAACTGGATGTTCAACAGTTGGTCAAATTGCGCTTCGGTGAATGCAGAGTACGGCGCATTAATGCCGATTCCGGCATTGTTCAATAAATAATCAAACCCTTCACTCTGCCACTGTGTCTTTAAGGTGTGCTTCATCTGTTCAACGAAGGATGGGAAAGTTGAAATATCGCCGACATTTAACGGTAATGCCGCTGCTTTTCCACCAGATTGCCGAATTTCATCCACAACCTGCTGCGCCTCTTTTTCATTGCTGTTCCACGTCAGGACGATACCTATTCCTTTGTTCGCCAGCTTAAGTGCCGCGTTTTTACCGAGCCCACGACCGCCACCGGTCACTAATGCGATACGTTGCGTCATAAGAAACCTCATTTCAGGTGTTGTGATGATTGAGACAAAGCTTATTAGGTGGTAGAAGAACAATAAATATCGCTAATTGCGCATTACTGTTTCATACAGAACAACAATAGGGCATGGGAATGGATAAAATTCACGCAATGCAGTTGTTCATCCGCGTCGCAGAACTGGAGAGTTTTTCGCGTGCGGCAGACACCCTTGGACTTCCTAAAGGTAGCGTATCGCGCCAAATTCAGGCCCTGGAAAATCACCTGGGTACGCAACTTCTGCACCGCACCACCCGGCGCGTTCAGCTGACGCAGGACGGTATGATCTATTACGAACGTGCAAAAGATCTGTTGAGCAATCTGGATGAACTGGATGGGTTGTTCCATCACGATCCAGCCAGTATCAGCGGTAAGCTGCGCGTCGATATGCCGGTTGGCGTGGCGAGAAATCTGGTCATGCCCCGCCTGCCCGCCTTTTTGCATCAGTATCCGGGGCTGGAGCTTGAACTCAGCAGCAGTGACCGCCTGGTAGACTTAATTCGTGAGGGTTTCGACTGCGTCGTACGCGTTGGCACACTGAAAGATTCGGGGTTGATTGCTCGACCGCTGGGGAAACTCACGCAGATTAACTGTGCCAGTCCACAGTATCTGGCCCGCTTTGGTTATCCGGAAAGTCTGGAGGATTTGGCCTCACATGCTGTGGTGCATTACTCGGTGAATTTGGGTACGCGCGCACAGGGTTTCGAGGTGGCTACAGACAATGGGACTGCATGGGTAAAAACGGGCGGCATGCTGACGGTGAACAGCACCGAAACCTATCATGCAGCATGCCTTGCCGGGCTGGGCATTATTCAGGTACCACGCGTCGGGGTGCGTGAAGCCCTTCGCGCCGGTACGCTGGTTGAAGTGCTGCCGCAATATCGGGCCGAGCCCATGCCCGTTTCTTTGCTGTATCCACATCGCCGTAACCTTTCCCGCCGGGTACATCTGTTCATGGAATGGTTGACCGGTGTGATGAAAGACTATGTGGATTAGCCCATTTTCCGGGAAGTGGGTCTGAGCGGCTATAATGTCATGAGTAAACAAAATAAGGACTACCGATCGGATGACGCAGGAACACGACGCAAAACACCCTACGCCTGAACAACAGCAAACCACCACAACGCCGGTGAAAAACGCCAAAGCGAACCAGGCGCTGAAAACAGCCATAACCTTCGCAGATAAAATTCAACGTCAACCTGTTATCGCCCACCTGATCCGCGCTGCAGAGCGTTTTAATGACCGAATGGGGAATCAGTTTGGCGCAGCCATCACGTATTTCTCGTTTCTGTCGATGATCCCTATCCTGATGGTGTCGTTTGCGGCGGCCGGTTTTATACTCGCCTCACACCCCACGTTATTACAGGATATCTTCAGCAAAATATTGCTCAACGTTAGCGATCCGACGCTGGCCTCAACGCTGAAAAACACCATCAATACTGCCGTTCAGCAACGTACCACCGTGGGTCTGGTGGGGCTTGGCATCGCCCTCTACTCTGGTATCAACTGGATGGGAAACCTGCGTGAAGCGATTCGTGCACAGTCGCGGGACGTCTGGGAACGCACACCGCAGGATCAGGAAAAAATATGGGTTAAATACCTGCGTGATTTTGTCTCATTGATTGGATTGCTGATTGCGCTGATCGTTACGCTGTCGATTACCTCCATTGCCGGTTCTGCCCAGCAAATGATCATCTCGGCACTGTATCTCGACGGCATTGAATGGCTGAAACCCGCATGGCGGTTGATTGGCCTGGCGATCTCCATTTTCGCCAACTATTTGCTGTTCTTCTGGATTTTCTGGCGCCTGCCGCGCCATCGTCCGCGCAAGAGAGCGCTGATTCGTGGCACATTTATCGCCGCGCTGGGCTTTGAAGCGATCAAAATGATTATGACGTACACGCTGCCATCGTTGGTGCAATCACCGTCAGGCGCAGCATTTGGCTCTGTACTTGGGCTGATGGCATTTTTCTACTTCTTCGCCCGTCTGACCTTGTTCTGCGCGGCCTGGATTGCGACCGCAGAATACAAAGATGACCCGCGCATGCCGGGGAAAACGCAATAGTCACCGCCGGATGAGTTGTGAATTGCCGGATGGCGACGCGCGCGCCTTATCCGGCCTACGGGTGAGTTGTGTAGGCCGGATAAGCGCAGCGCCATCCGGCAATTATAATGCCGTCTGCTCTCACCGATTTAGTGAATAAATCCAACTCGTAACTTTTATTTAACCAAAAACCAGTTTTATCAACTAAATTTTAAATTATGTGAAGCATTTCATAGAAGTGAAAACGCCAGCCTAAAAATTATCCTCTTTTTGACTTTATTTTGACCAAGCTCAGCGTTTGTTACAGATTGAAATGTCTCTTTTGCTGTGCGTAATATGGCCTTTCGTTCGACCCAAAATAAGAAAATATTATGCAAGCAACCGCTACAACACTCGATAACGAACAGGAACACGCCCCGGTCAACTCGCGCAATAAAGTCGTCGTCGCTTCGCTCATCGGCACCGCTATTGAGTTCTTCGACTTCTATATTTACGCGACCGCAGCGGTGATCGTGTTCCCCCACATCTTCTTCCCGCAGGGTGACCCAGCGGCGGCAACGCTACAGTCGCTGGCTACCTTTGCTATCGCCTTCGTGGCCCGTCCGATCGGCTCTGCCGTATTCGGCCATTTCGGCGATCGTGTTGGACGTAAAGTCACGCTGGTTGCTTCACTGCTCACCATGGGGATTTCAACGGTCGTCATCGGTCTGCTGCCGGGTTATGAAACCATCGGCATTTTCGCCCCGTTGCTGCTGGCGCTGGCGCGTTTTGGCCAGGGTTTAGGCCTGGGAGGTGAATGGGGCGGTGCTGCACTGCTGGCGACGGAAAACGCGCCACCGCGTAAACGTGCGCTGTACGGTTCATTCCCGCAGTTGGGTGCGCCTATCGGTTTCTTCTTCGCTAACGGCACGTTCCTGTTGCTCTCCTGGCTGTTGACTGATGAGCAATTTATGAGCTGGGGATGGCGCGTACCTTTCATCTTCTCTGCCGTACTGGTTATTATCGGTCTGTACGTCCGTGTTTCGCTCCACGAATCACCGGTATTTGCCAAAGTCGCCGCAGCGAAAAAGCAGGTAAAAATCCCGCTGGGCACTCTGCTGACAAAGCATGTTCGCGTGACCATCCTCGGCACATTCATCATGCTGGCGACCTATACGCTGTTCTATATCATGACCGTCTACTCGATGACGTTCAGTACCGCCGCAGCACCTGTGGGTCTTGGCTTACCGCGTAATGACGTATTGTGGATGCTGATGATGGCGGTGATTGGCTTCGGTGTGATGGTACCAGTGGCAGGTCTGCTGGCCGATGCGTTTGGTCGTCGCAAAAGCATGCTCATCATCACCACGCTTATCATTCTGTTTGCACTGTTTGCCTTTAAGCCGTTGCTGGGTTCCGGTAACCCGGTGCTGGTGTTCGCCTTCCTGTTGCTGGGATTGAGCCTGATGGGGCTGACATTCGGCCCGATGGGAGCACTGCTTCCGGAGTTGTTCCCGACCGAAGTTCGCTACACGGGCGCATCATTCTCGTATAACGTCTCGTCGATCCTCGGTGCCTCTGTTGCCCCCTATATTGCCGCATGGCTGCAGGGGAACTACGGTCTGGCGGCGGTAGGAACCTATCTGGCATCAATGGCGGCGTTAACCCTGGTCGCCCTGCTGTTAACCCATGAGACACGGCATAAGTCATTGTGATTTTTTGCCGGATGGCGGTGTAAGCCCTTCTCCGGTCTGGATTGAGCATACAATCCAGGCCGGATAAACATCCGGCCAGACATCACTGCTTCATCTGCGACAAAATCGTCCGACACTGATTCGTTTCGTTTTCCGACGGAGAAATTAGCGCCAGCAGCGCCGCCGCTGGCGTAACCAGCGTTGCCAGCGCGGCAGCCACCGCACCGCGTGCAATCAACGGCCCAGCTTTTACTCCGGCCTGTGGGTTCTTAAATGTCCCGCGAACATACAGCGGTGAACGCAGGGTAATAATACGAATACCTTTGCTCTCCGGGTCGATGGTTAAATCCAGTTGCTCCGACGCAAAACTCGCGGTCCCGGTCACATTGATCACCGCATTTTCCGTATCAAAAGCAAAGATTTGAGGACGCGCCACGCCGTTAACGATATCCAGATTCGCCGCCGCGCAGTTCACCCGGACCTCGTCGTCACCGAATATTTGTCCGACGATATAGTTACCCAGATTCAGCCCAACGATCTCCATCAGATTGCGACTGACCAATCCATCATTCATCAACAGCTTCAAATTACCGTTGCTGTTACCCAGCAGCGCAGCCACTGAATTTCCACTGCCGCTCAACCGGGCGTCACCGTTCATCTCACCAAGCGTTTTCTGCATCAGCGCCACATCCGGCATCAGCGCTTTTAGCTTAAGCCGCCGCGCCTGAATATCCGCCTGCCCCCGCATCGGCTTTTTATCGCCTTCCAGATGGATGCTGGAAACAATGCTGCCCCCTGCCAGACCAAATTTCAGTGGCTGCAGGCGCAGGTCAGCATTTTTCAGGAGGATATGGGTGGAGAGATCGCTGATGGGCAAGCGGCTACCGTGCTCAATCCGTTGCCCTTTGAAACGCACGTCAGCATCCATCACGTTCCATTTATCGGTTTCAAAACGATCATATGGCAAGACTTTGCCGGCGGGTTGCACGCTGTTCTCACCTTTGCGTCGTTCAGATTGTTTTGCCCGCTCGGCCCCTTTACCCGAATCAATGCCAATCAACGGTCCTAAATCCGCCAGTCGCAGTTGGCGTGATTCAACGTCGCCTTTCAGCATCGGGCGCGGCTTGCCGGTGGTATAGGTAAGCGTTCCGTGAATATCGCTATCGCCAATGCGACCATTAAAATGGCGGTATTCAAAAAGAGAGGACTTTTCTGGATCGATTTTCGCCACCAGACGGCCATCCGTTTCAAACGGTGGCGTATCCGGTAACAGCACACCGGTCAAATCGTATAAATCCCCGAGTGAATCCCCAGAGAATTTAAGCCGTAGATCGACACCGCCCATATTCATCGGATCATTTATCGTGCCGCTAAATACCACACGCGTGTTGCCCGAGCGAAAGTCAGCCTGTATCGGAAAAGGGGTACCTTCGCCGCGTAACGCCAGCATCCCGCCTATTTTCCCCGTTCCGGTTAGCGGTTCACCGTTGTAGCGGCCCTGGGCTTTCAGACCAAAAACGTAATCCTCAACGCTGGCACCCCCTTCTTTGCTGTTGGTGCCTGTCACTTCGCTAAACGGTAGCGGCTTGCCTAAGGGATCGACCAGGATCTCCAGCTCAGATTGCGTCACCTTATCGTTAACAGCGATACGCCCTTGATCGAACAGAATGTTATCCAGGCGAAATGACCAGGCAGAGGGAGTGGCATTCGGATCGCGGTTTTTATCCCCAGCGAGCGTAAAGGTCCAGTTGTTGTTTTCCTCCGACAGCCGGATGAGCCGCGCATCGGGTTTCACCAGCTTGACCCACGGTAACCAGATGGTTTTTGTCAGCAACGCCAACGGGGCAAGCGTCGCCTCAACACGGGGGAGATGTACCATTGTGACGTCGGGAATATCTGGCGGGTTGCCGAGGATAATATCTTCAGCATGAACATGCGGCCATGGAACCCAACTGCGCCAACCGGTTTCCTGCTTCTGGCGTTCCCAGACGACGCCCAGGTCACCGCGTATGGCGAATGGACGGTTGAGTTCAGTAGAGACTTTCTGGTTGATGGTCGGTTTGAGCCGGTTCCAGTCAAATGTCGCAATCACAATAATGAGCACGACGATCAGCAACAAGAAAATCCCTGCTATAGATGTGGTTATTTTGCTTGTTTTCGTCACGTTTTCCTCCTGACTTCCTCCCTTGCCTGTCCTAAAGATAGTCCAGCAGGGCGAAAAGGAGGCACGCTACATCCGCATCAAAGCGACAGAATCACCTCGTCAAGGGTGCTCAACGGCACCGGACGAGAGAGGAAATAGCCCTGTGCAGCAAACGCCGGTGAGTTTTGCACATCGCGCCACTCTTCCAGGGTTTCAACACCTTCAACAATCACGCCACGGCAATAGCGGTTCATAAGCTGGAGCAGCAAAGTGAAGAGGTTACGGCCTTCCGGCGTCTGACGCAGCATCACAAACAGATCCCGCGCCACTTTGATGTAGTCGTAGCTCACTTCGCTAAGGGCCGAGAAATTGGCCATCCCGGTACCAAAATCATCCAGCCAGAGCGGGCCGAACTCGCACATTGAGGCAAACGACGACCCCTTCGGCAAGCGGATATGCTCGACCAACTCAAAGCGCAACCAGGGCAGGCATTCAATGATTTTCAGGATCTCGGGGTCCTGGCGCATCGCAATGAGCGTCGGGCCATCGACATTGACGGAGGCCAGCAGATCGTGGGCTCTGAAAAAATCACTTTTCAGTTCAAGTTGTTCAAGTTGCTCTTTCACTACCTCAACGCGATGCCGAACAGCCACTTCAGCAAAATAACGGTCTGGCGCAATGCGTTGAGAAGGGTTATCAGGATGGCTCACGACGGTTAGCAGCTCAACGGCCATCAGCCGACCATTGGTCTGGTAAATGGGCTGATAAGTGTAAGCACGCTCGCACTGCAGCCAATAGCGTCGCTCCTGCAAGCATTCGATACTCGCATCTGGCGTAATTAGCTGCTGGGTGACCTGCTTTATCATCTGAGGTGTCCTGTAAATAAGAGTGTGACTGACCGGACTCGTCAAAGGTTATCGGCGCTCAGGCGCAGAACTTTACGTTCAGCAGTACGCAAAATAAAAACAGCAGCAAAAACGACACAGAACACGTTCTGGCTCAAAAAAATAATGGAACGTTGTTTTAATATAGTTGACCACTTAACACCCACAGCGCACACTAACGCTAATTTTTTTTCAGAGCAGGTTACGACTATGTCCAGGAAGATTGCCGTGATTGGCGAATGCATGATTGAGCTGTCACAGAAAGGCGCTGACGTTCAGCGCGGATTCGGTGGCGACACGTTGAATACATCCGTTTATATTGCCCGTCAGGTCGATTCTGCGGCCCTTTCCGTACATTATGTCACGGCGCTGGGCACTGACAGTTTCAGCCAGCAAATGCTGGAATCCTGGCAGGGCGAAAACGTCGATACGTCATTAACCCAGCGTATGGAAAACCGTCTGCCGGGTCTCTATTACATCGAGACTGACAGTACTGGTGAGCGCACCTTCTACTACTGGCGTAATGAAGCAGCGGCGAAATTCTGGTTGGAGAGCGAACAATCCGCCGCTATTTGCGAAGAGCTGGCGACATTTGACTATCTGTATCTGAGCGGAATCAGCCTGGCGATTTTAAGCCCGGCCAGCCGTGACAAACTGCTGTCGCTGCTGCGCGAGTGTCGTGCCAACGGCGGCAAGGTCATTTTTGACAACAACTACCGCCCGCGTCTGTGGAGCAGCAAAGAAGAAACTCAGCAGGTGTATCAGCAGATGCTGGAGTGCACCAATATTGCGTTCCTGACGCTGGACGATGAAGACGCGCTGTGGGGTGAAAAACCCGTAGAGGACGTGATTGCCCGGACTCACGCAGCCGGCGTAAAGGAAGTGGTTGTGAAGCGCGGCGCAGACTCTTGCCTGGTGTCCATCGAGGGTGAAGGACTTATCGACGTACCGGCTGTAAAATTACCGAAAGAGAAAGTGATCGATACCACGGCGGCAGGAGACTCCTTCAGTGCCGGGTATCTGGCAGTACGTTTAACCGGTGGCGATGCCGCTGAAGCCGCTAAACGCGGTCACCTGACGGCAAGTACCGTTATTCAGCATCGCGGGGCGATTATTCCACGCGACGCCATGCCGCAGTAACTATTATCCTTGTAGGCCGGGGGCGCTTCGCTTGCCCGGCCTACACGTTACGATAGCTTTACTGTACCGCCGGAATATCCGTCACTTCTGGGTGAGATTCATCCGTTTCAACCGGCGTTGCCACAGCAGTCGCTGGCACCATGATGCTATCCCATGTCGCCTGCAGATCCTTCATGTTGAACTCAGGTTCCCCTTTCGGCTGAAGCAAAATGAGAGCCATATCCTGCGATAGCTGCTGACGCAAATCCTGATTCAGCATCTCAACGGTCAGGCCATTAAGGAAGTTCTGCCGTAAACGCTGATACTGTTCTGGCGCGATATCCACCACCTGGTTTTGCAACGAGCGCAAACGCTGGCTGATCAAAATATCGGTATCAGTGCGGCCGTAGGTAGCAAACAGTTTCTGCAATTCCAGATTTTTTTGCGCCACCAGCGCATTGAACTCTTCTTCCGGCAGGCCCTTATCCCGCACTTTCGCCAGTTCACGTGCCACCGTGCCCAGGTTCGCATTTAGCTTATCGTTCGGCGATTCAACGTTAATGGCGCACTGTGCACGCAGGAACAGCACCCGACAATCAAAACCGAGGCCGATATCTTTTGCGTTGTTCCTGGATAACGTCTGCTGAATATGCCAGAACAGCGCTTCACGGGCTAAATCAGCACGCCAGTAGCGTAACAACGCGGCGGATTCACGAATAGGTTGCCACGGCGCGTCCCACATGATGGAAAGACGATCCTGACGTACCGCATCGGTCATAATGCTTACCGCTTCCGCACGCAGTGGAGAGAGCGTAGGCACCGGAGCCGGCGTTTCACGTTTTCCTTTTAACTCACCGAAGGTTTTATTGATTTGCTCAGCCACGCTGCGCGCGTCAACGTTACCGACGATAATGAGCGTCATTGCGTCCGGGGTGTACCATTTCTGGTAGAACGACTGAATTTTTGCTGCATCAATCGGCTTTTTCAGCGGATCGGCGGGATCGTGCCCTAACAGCGTGGAGCCTTTCAAACGATAACGCCACCACCCTTCTTTGGTATCCGTCGGCCATGTTGCCACCATATCTTCGCTGCTCAGCGCATGGTTAACCGTTTCAGGGGTAATGGTCAGCTTGCCGGAGATATTCGCCAGATATGAAAGCGACTCTTTCAGCAAGTCATTCCGGCTATTGGGTAAGCTAAGGTTATACAGCGTGGAATCATAGGAAACGATAACGGGCGGCATGGGGCGTTTAGGATCAAACCCCTGCTGCCACAGAGAACGGGCTTGCGTGGCATCAAGGCCACCGCTTTGCGTCAGCGCGATACGTGGGATCGCATGGCTAAAACCACTCTGTTGCGTACTTTCGGTGAGTGAACCGGTATTTACCAGCAGGCGAACCTCAATACGGTCGCTGGGGCGCTGGGGGGTGGCTAACACTTGCCACTGGAGACCATTCGCCAGCGTGCCCTGTTGCCACGCCGGGTCAGGCTGGAGCGCATCTGCCTGCACATAGCCGGCAGAGGCCATCATCAGCAAGCCGCCCGCTAAAAGTCGAATTTTTGTGCCCTGCATGTGAACCCCTGATCAACTATCCTGGTAATAAAAAGACAGCCCTGAGAAGGACCCTCTGAATATGACGTTAAAAACACTTCGTGTTAGACCGCAAGAACATAAAAATGTCACGGAAGAAGTGAAAAAATCCCGAAACCGTCGAACAGACAGTTTCAGGCTCAGGGGGTAATTATGCGCAAACGCCCGCAGTCCTGGAAGGGACTACGGGCATAAGTGACGAGATTAAGAGGATAAATCGTGCGTTTTGCCATCCGGCGCACGATTATTCAGCACATCATCAAGCTTTTTGTGGTCCAGTTCTTTCACCCACTTAGCCACAACGACCGTTGCCACACCGTTACCGACCAGGTTAGTCAGCGCACGCGCTTCAGACATAAAGCGGTCAATACCCAGGATGAGCGCCAGACCCGCTACCGGCAGGTGCCCTACTGCGGAAATCGTCGCTGCCAGCACGATAAAGCCACTTCCGGTCACGCCCGCTGCACCTTTCGAGGAGAGCAGCAGCACCACCAACAGGGTTATCTGATGGAAGATATCCATATGACTATTGGTGGCCTGCGCGATAAACACCGCCGCCATCGTCAGATATATCGATGTTCCATCAAGGTTAAACGAGTAGCCGGTGGGAATAACCAGACCAACGACGGACTTCCGACAACCCAGCTTTTCCATCTTATCAAGCATACGCGGCAGCGCTGACTCGGAAGAAGAGGTTCCCAAAACGATCAGCAGTTCTTCACGGATATAGCGGATGAACTTAAAGATGCTGAAGCCGGTTGCGCGGGCAATCGAACCCAGCACCACGACCACAAACAGGATACAAGTGATGTAGAAGCAGATAATCAACTGACCCAGTTGCACCAGCGTTCCGACGCCATACTTACCGATGGTAAAGGCCATGGCACCGAAAGCACCGATCGGCGCAAGGCGCATGATCATGTTGATAATGCCGAAAATAACCTGCGAGAAACTTTCAATTACGTTGAAAATCATCTGGCCTTTGCTGCCCAGACGGTGCAGAGCAAAACCAAACATCACCGCGAACAACAATACCTGCAGGATGTTGCCGCTGGCGAACGCGCCGATGACGCTACCCGGGATAATATCCATCAGGAAGCCCACGATCCCCTGGTCTTTTGCCTGCTCGGCGTAAATCGCTACCGCTTTGGCATCCAGCGTTGCCGGATCGACGTTCATCCCGGCACCGGGTTGCACCACGTTGACGATGATAAGACCAATGATCAGCGCAATCGTACTAACCACTTCAAAATAAAGCAGTGCAACCGCACCTGTGCGGCCTACTGCTTTCATACTTTCCATACCTGCAATGCCGGTAACGACAGTACAGAAGATAACAGGTGCGATGACCATCTTAATGAGCTTAACGAACGCGTCGCCAAGCGGTTTCATTTGGGCGCCTAATTCAGGGTAGTAATGGCCAAGGAGGATACCAATGGCAATTGCTGTCAGGACCTGAAAGTAAAGGCTTTTGAAGATAGAGGTTTTCATAGGGTGTCCTTAAAGTAAAAACCACAGGTCTTGTAAGGTTTTGTTTAACCTGCGGCCTTAAAGTAACACCCACACAACATGACAGAAATGCACCTGGATCATAATTGATACAAATTTGTTAAAAATTTTGAACTGGCTCGCACAAGCGCTACCTTTTTTAACTTTTGTAATCAGCTGATTCCTTCGCTAAATGGCGTTCTTCGAAGATATCTGCCGGAACCGGACGGGCAAACAGGAATCCTTGCGCGACTTCCACCCCTGCCTGTGATAACCAGTCGCGTTGCGCTTCGGTTTCAACGCCTTCCGCAATCATTTGCAAATTGAGACTATGAGCCAGCTGAATAATGGCAGAAATCATACTGCTATCCTCTGGCAGGCCTTCAACAAACATCTTGTCGATTTTGAGCACATCAACTGGCAGTGACTTCATGTGCTGCAACTGTCGCAGACCCGCATAGCCCATACCAAAGTCATCCAACGCAATGCGTACCCCCGCATTGCGCAGCGGACGCAGGATAGCGACAGCGGCGTTTGGATCATCGATATGCCGGCTTTCGGTAACTTCAAGAATCAAGGTGCCGGGCTTAATGCGATAACGGTTTAACAACTCCAGCAGATCCGACACCATACTAGGGTGCATCAGTTGTAGCGCAGACAGATTCACCGACAGCGGTAACATCAGACCTCGTTCCTGCCAGGCTGCAAGTTGGCGACAAGACTCCTCCAGCACCCAATATCCAACCTTCACCATCAGACCACAGGATTCAATCCTGTCGATTAACCCTTCCGGTAATTCCCAGCTTCCGTCTGCCTGCTGCATCCGCAATAAAGCTTCAGCACTCAACATCTTGCCGCTGGCGATCTCTACCTGCGGCTGCATCCACAACGCAAATTGCTGGTGATCAAGCGCGGTCAGAATGTCGTTCTCTTCGGTCAAACGCTGCTGTGCTTCTTCCATTTGTTGCGGATCAAAGAATTGGATCTGGTTTTTACCCTTACGACGCGAGGTTAGCACTGCCGATAGCGCGCGGCTGTATAGCTGTTCCGCCGTCAAATCGCCGTAGTACATCGCCACCCCAATATTGCAACTCGGGCGTAGCTGGATACCCTGAATCGGCAACCGTTCATTCATGATAGTGAGTACTTGCTGACCTAATGTGATTGCATGCCAGGGTTCCTTCACACCGTGCGCGATAATCGCGAAGTCATAGCCGCTCACCTGAGTAAGCACCATTCTGGGTGCCAGCACCGATCTCAGTTTCTCAACCAGCGTCAACAGCAGGATTTCCCGCTGGGTCTCGGTCAATACACCGGCGGTATCACGCAGGGTTTCGCAGGTGACAATCATCAGCGCAGTTGTTTGCGGGCCAGTAACAATCTGCTCAAGTAGTCCCATTAAGAACGTCTTATTTGGCAGCTCAGAGACCGGAAAGCGCATCGAATTGTCGTTCTGCTCTTCACTGTGGCGCAGGACCAGCTGCTGATTCAGGTTGTAGCTACGCACCAACATCCCAATCTCATCATCCTGATGCATAGGCGGTAATGCCAGTTGATAGCCGATCAGTTCCTGCTGCGGGATATCGTTCAGTTCGCGAGCAATTTTGCGTAACGGGTGCACAATCAGGCGGTTAATACACCAGGAGATGGCTACCGACAGGATTAACGACAAAAGTAAGTAAATGGTCACTAACGTTGAAAGCGTGCTCGTCACGAATTTGTACATGCGGTATGAATCCGCTTGTAACACCAGATACGCCAGCGGCTGTGGGTTGGCGGAGCGCTCAAGAGAATAGACCGGGAGCGAAATCTGCACCGGCAGTTCAAACAGTCGAGTCACCGTAACCGGAACGGGGCGTTCAGGGATAAAGCTCATCCGCAATGCCTGAAACTGGTTGGGCAGTACCACATCCGCGCGACTGACCACGCCAGCGGGCTGGATACGGCTTAAAATCATTTCCGCTTCGGGGATATCCCCCTTCAGGATGGCGGCCGACAGAGGTTCACGGACGGAGCGAGCGATGCTTTCCAGTTGCGTAGCCGTGTTATAGCGGTTCTGCTGGACCAAATGGAACAACAAAACGGTGCAAAAAATAAAAACAAACACCATGACAACGGCCGCAACCATCGCCATCTGCTTAATTGTTAACGAGCGACTGACACGCAAACTGACTCTCCACGGATAGACAAAAACTGCCGTCAGAGTATACCCCATCGTAGCGGTATTAAGAGAGGCGGTATCTGAAAACTTCCCTGTGTGCATTATCGCCGCAGGTTAGACACATGACGCTGGGATTTACCTGCAATTAAGGCGAAAAAGGCCGCAAAGTTGCCTCTGCGGCCCGGTTCGGGCGCATATTGCCATTACGGCAGCCAGACACCCATAAGGAGCATTACTTACTGTTACGTAGCCAGTTCACAATCAGGCTGGCAATAATACCAGCGATGATCGGCGCTGCCAGATCGTGCCAGAAAGCACTACCCAGTTGCATGAGCGTCATATAGCCGCCTGCGTTGCAATGGCAACTATTCACGGCTATTCTTGAGTTGTTCAGGTTCAAGTTAGCCCCCGTTTTGTTGCCAGGTTTTTACCGAACAACGTGCGGGGGTTTTCTCTTTCCAGCAACCTATGCCGCCGGGGATCAAGCCCCCGCAACATTGCGCCTCACCGGGATATCCCGGCTTGCCGCTGATTCTACGGTAACCTTTTCGCCCTGGCACCCCGGCGCCATCCACTCTGCGTGAAGCCTCGCAATTACGGCGCTACAAATCCGATATGGCTGGAAAGATTGTTGCCAGTTGGCAACTTTCCTGACGCTCTCCTGAAACAAAAATTATCTAATTCATTGATATTTAAATATTAATTTTCTGGCACAGCAATTGCTATTTGAATGTGAGCTGTTCTGTTCCGAATTAAAGGAGATATCATGTCTGACTGTCGTACTTACGGATTCAATACCCAGATCGTTCACGCGGGGCAACAACCCGACCCTTCAACCGGCGCGCTCAGTACGCCTATCTTCCAGACTTCAACGTTTGTTTTTGACAGCGCCGAACAGGGTGCCGCCCGCTTTGCGCTCGAAGAGTCCGGGTACATTTATACCCGTTTGGGTAACCCCACCACCGATGCGCTGGAGAAAAAGCTGGCAGTTCTGGAAAGGGGTGAAGCCGCGCTGGCAACGGCATCCGGCATTTCCGCCATCACCACAACTCTGCTGACGCTGTGTCAACAAGGTGACCATATCGTTTCTGCCAGCGCAATTTATGGTTGTACTCACGCATTTCTGTCGCACAGCATGCCGAAGTTCGGCATTAACGTGAGTTTTGTCGACGCCGCGAAACCGGAAGAAATCCGCGCCGCAATGCGGCCGGAAACTAAAGTGGTGTATATCGAAACGCCCGCCAACCCGACGCTCTCATTGGTCGATATCGAAACAGTGGCGGGCATTGCCCACCAGCAGGGCGCTTTGCTGGTCGTGGATAACACCTTTATGTCGCCATATTGTCAGCAGCCTCTGCAATTGGGCGCAGACATCGTGGTCCACAGTGTAACCAAGTACATTAACGGACACGGTGATGTGATTGGCGGCATCATTGTCGGGAAGCAGGAGTTTATCGACCAGGCGCGGTTTGTCGGTTTGAAGGATATTACCGGTGGCTGTATGAGCCCTTTCAACGCCTGGCTAACCCTACGTGGCGTTAAAACATTGGGCATTCGTATGGAACGTCACTGTGAAAACGCGCTGAAAATTGCCCGTTTCCTGGAAGGACATCCCTCCATTACCCGCGTGTATTATCCAGGTCTGACTTCGCACCCGCAGTATGAGCTGGGCCAACGGCAGATGAGCCTGCCCGGGGGAATTATCAGCTTTGAAATTGCCGGTGGCCTCGATGCTGGCAGACGGATGATCAATTCTGTAGAATTGTGCCTCCTCGCGGTCAGTCTCGGTGATACCGAAACCCTCATTCAGCACCCAGCGTCTATGACACATTCGCCCGTTGCGCCAGAGGAACGGCTTAAAGCAGGTATTACCGACGGACTTATCCGTCTTTCTGTAGGTCTTGAAGATCCAGAAGATATTATTAACGACCTTGAACACGCCATCAGAAAGGCAACATTCTGACCATTACGACCTGAACCGACGACGATCGGTTCAGGTCGTTGAGAATCAAGGCACAACAGTCTGGCTATACGCGCACTCCTTTTTTGGGGAGAACGGGTATTTTGGGCAGGGGGTTCTATGCAGGACAACACATTACAATTAAGCAACAATACAGCAACCGCCGTACCATTCTCAAAGAAAATACCATTTACAAAATACGATTTTGGCTGGGTATTACTCTGCATCGGCATGGCAATTGGTGCTGGTACAGTTCTGATGCCGGTACAAATTGGCTTAACCGGCATTTGGGTTTTTATTGTCGCCTTTATTATCGCTTACCCGGCAACGTATATTGTGCAGGACATTTATTTAAAAACATTATCCGAAAGTGAAACCTGCAATGACTACACCGATATTATAAGTCATTACCTTGGGAAAAACTGGGGTGTATTTCTCGGTGTAATTTACTTTTTGATGATTATTCATGGAATATTCATCTATTCATTATCCGTTGTTTTTGACAGTGCCTCATATATAAAAACCTTCGGGCTAACCGACACCGACCTTTCGCAATCAATCATCTATAAAGTGGCTATTTTTGCGGTACTGGTCGCCATTGCTTCCGGTGGAGAAAAGCTGCTGTTCAAAATCTCCGGCCCGATGGTGGTGGTAAAAGTCGGCATTATCATTATCTTCGGCTTCGCGATGGTCCCACACTGGAACTTCAGCAATATCAGCGCCTTTCCTGAAGCATCGGTCTTCTTTCGTGACGTTCTGTTGACCATCCCATTCTGCTTCTTCTCTGCGGTGTTTATTCAGGTGCTCAACCCCATGAATATCGCCTACCGCAAACGGGTGGCTGATCGGGTACTGGCAACGCGCATGGCCATTCGTACCCACCGCATCAGCTACATTACGTTGATTGCAGTCATCCTGTTTTTCTCATTCTCATTTACCTTTTCGATTAGCCACGAAGAGGCGGTTTCAGCCTTCGAACAGAATATTTCTGCACTGGCTCTGGCGGCGCAGGTCATTCCTGGTCAGATTATTCATATCACCTCCACGATATTGAATATTTTTGCTGTCCTGACCGCATTCTTCGGTATTTACCTGGGCTTCCATGAAGCGATTAAAGGAATTATCCTTAACGTGCTTAGCCGCGTAATTGATGTTGATAAAATAAACCCACTAGTGCTTACATTGGGTATTTGCACGTTTATCGTTATTACGCTGGTTATTTGGGTTTCGTTCCGCGTCTCAGTGCTGGTATTCTTCCAGTTAGGCAGTCCGCTATATGGAATTGTGTCGTGTATTATTCCGTTTTTCTTGATCTATAAAGTGGCGCAACTGGAAAAACTGCGCGGGCTAAAAACCTGGCTAATCCTGATCTACGGGATTTTGCTGTGCCTGTCGCCACTGTTAAAACTGATTGAATAATCCGATGACAGCGCCGTCAATGTCTGGCGGCGCTTAACTCACGCTCTCAAGCTGGTAACTCCGAATTTTATTCAATACCGTGGTATGCGATACGCCCAGCGCCTTAGCAATATGCCGCGACGACACATTCTCTTCCACCATCTGCTCAATTAACTGACGCTCAGCGCACTGGACCTGTTCTTTAAACGGACGTTGAGTGTGGCGCAATTCGCCTGCCGACAGATTTGCCATCCCCAGGTCTTCCCGGGTAATAACATCAGATTCGGCCATCAGCATCAGACGAATAATCGTGTTTTCCAGCTCGCGTACGTTCCCCGGCCAGCTGTGCTGGTGCAAAGCGTCAAAACAGGCTTTATCCAGAATAATTCGCCGTTGGAACTCCTTCGCGTATTTCTGCACAAAGTGGCGGATCAGCAGACTGATATCCTGCGGGCGCTCGCGTAACGGTGGAATGGTGAGTGAAAGTACGTTGATGCGGTAATAGAGATCGGCGCGCAGCAGACGTTGCTCCACCATCTCTTCCAGATTTGCGTTCGTCGCCACAATAATACGCGCATTAACCGGAATGGTTTGCGCCCCGCCAACGCGACGGATCCCCCCATCCTGGAGGACACGCAACAATTTGGCCTGTAAGCTCAGCGACATTTCACCAAATTCATCCAGAAAAAGGGTGCCTTTATCAGCCATTTCAAACAGCCCTTTTTTGCCTTTACAATCCGCGCCACTGAAGGCCCCTTTCTCATAGCCAAAAAACTCACTTTCCATCAGCGACTCGGGAAGTGCTGAACAGTTAACCGGAATAAACGGATAAAAACGCCGTGACCCGGAATTATGGATGGCCCGGGCCAGCAGCTCCTTACCGGTTCCGGTTTCACCACGAACCAAAACGGTATATTTGCTATCCGCTATTCTGATCGCTTTTTCTATCAGCAGTTGCATACTCTGGCTGCTGCAAATAATGTCAGAAAAATAACGCGGACGTTCCGGTTCAGACATCGACAGTTCGCTTATCTCTTCACACAGATAAGCAACGTTAATAATATCAGCGCGTTGGCTTAAGCTGGATTGTACGCAGGAAATATCCTGCAACTGTCGACACCAGGATTTAATCAGAATGCGTCCAGGCGTAACTTTCATGGAGATGATATTGATATCACAGCAGGAAAATTCCTTCAGGACATCCTCAACCATCGACAGACGATCAATTGTTTTAATATCCCAGCGTATCGTGACCACATTTGCTCCTGGTAGTTAGCAACTGCGAAGTAGATATTTCTGTGACGAAAGCCAACCTGACTACATTCTAGACACTATGGAATAATGTTCTGCCAATGGACTCACATTGTGGGAGTAAAAACGAATTATAAAAAAACCGGAGCACAAGGCTCCGGTTATTGGGTCATAACCCACGTTTATTGCTGCGGATTTTCATCCTGGTCAACGGCAAAGCACGCAACCAGTTGGCCGCCGTAGTCTTTCAGCTGTGGCTGTAGCTGGGTACAAGGACCAAAGCGACGACGGCAACGGGCATTGAACGCACAGCCCGGTGGCGGATTCAGCGGGCTTGGCAGCTCGCCGGTCAGCTTAATGCGCTCGCGGCGGTCATCCGGGTTCAGACGTGGTGTCGCAGAAAGCAGCGCCTGCGTATACGGATGGCGCGGATTATTGAAGATCTGATCCTTGGTGCCCTTCTCCACACAACGGCCCAGGTACATCACCATCACTTCATCCGCAATATGTTCCACTACCGACAGGTCGTGCGAGATAAAGACGTAGGACAGCCCCAGTTCCTGCTGCAGATCCATCATCAGGTTCAACACCTGCGCGCGCACGGATACATCCAGCGCGGAAACGGGTTCGTCGGCAATCACTACGTCCGGGTCAAGCATCAGGCCACGGGCAATCGCAATACGCTGACGCTGACCGCCGGAGAACATATGCGGATAGCGGTCGTAGTGCTCGGTTTTCAGCCCCACTTTCGCCATCATCGCCAGCGCTTTTTCACGGCGCTGCTCTTTGCTGAGCGTGGAGTTGATCAGCAACGGCTCTTCCAGAATCTGCCCCACTTTCTTACGCGGGTTCAGAGAACCGTACGGGTTCTGGAACACAATCTGGATTTTCTGCCGACGCAGCTTCTGCGCCTGCGGATCGTGCTTCAGCAGATCCTGTCCCTGGTAATACAGTTCACCGCCGGTCGGGACTTCAATCATCGTCAGCAGGCGTCCAAGAGTGGATTTCCCACAACCCGACTCACCGACTACCGCCAATGTTTTACCGCGCTCTAAGGTGAACGAAACACCATCCAGCGCTTTCACCAGGCGTTCCGGGGCGAACATACCCTTCTTCACCGGATAGTGTTTTTTCAGATCAATGGCCTGTAACAGCGGCTGTGGCAAAGCGGCCTTTTGCGTACTCATAGCCCAGGCCTCCCGGCATCATCAAGTGGGTAGTGGCATTTCGACTGACGACCGCCTTCCAGCAGGTTCAGTTCAGGTTCTTCAGCGCGGCATTTGTCGGTTGCATAGGGGCAGCGAGGATTCAACAGACAACCGTTCGGGCGGTCATATTTGCCTGGCACCACACCCGGCAACGATGCCAGACGCGCTTTATCCTGAGCAAACTCCGGCAGCGCACGCAACAACGCCTGGGTATACGGATGACGCGGCGCGCGGAAAATGTCGTGCGCGGCTCCGGTTTCCACCACCTGACCGGCATACATCACGATAATTTTATGCGCAGCCTCGGCCACCAGCGCCAGGTCATGAGTGATCAGAACCAGCGCCATATTCTCTTTCTGTTGCAGTTCCAACAGCAGCTCAATGATCTGTGCCTGAATGGTCACATCCAGCGCTGTTGTCGGTTCGTCGGCAATGAGCAGCTTCGGACGACAGGCGATCGCCATCGCGATCATCACACGCTGGCTCATCCCACCGGACAGCTGGTGCGGATACACATCCAGACGCGAGGCCGGGTCAGGGATACCCACCAGCGTTAGCAGGTCAATTGCCCGCTGAACACGCGTTTTTTTATTTCCGCCCTGGTGCACCTTAATGGCTTCCATGATCTGGTAACCCACGGTATAGCACGGGTTAAGGCTGGTCATCGGGTCCTGGAAGATCATCGCCACTTCCGCGCCCACCAACTGACGACGCTCTTTCTCAGAGATACGCTTCAGATCGCGACCGTTAAACTCCAGATTTTCGGCCATCACGCGGCCGGGGTAGTCAATCAGCCCCATAATCGCCAGCGAACTGACCGATTTACCGGAGCCGGATTCGCCCACAATGCCAACCACTTCACCCTGGTTCACACTGTAACTAATACGGTCTACGGCGCGGAATTCGGAACCAACATCGCCGAAGTGCACCGATAATTTATCTACATTTAATAACGCCATCTCGAACCTCTTACTGCTTCAGTTTGGGATCGAGCGCGTCACGCAGACCGTCACCCATCAGGTTAAATGCCAGCACCGTCAGCAGGATCGCCAGACCTGGGAAGGTCACGACCCACCAGGCACTCTGCGCAAACTGCAACACGTCGGAGAGCATGGTTCCCCATTCCGGTGTTGGTGGTTGCGCACCCATACCCAGGAAGCCAAGCGCGGCCATATCGAGAATAGCGTTAGAGAAACCGAGCGACGCCTGAACGATCAGCGGCGCAAGACAGTTAGGAAGAATATTAACGAACATCTGACGCATCGCACCTGCACCCGCTACGCGGGAAGCGGTAACGTAATCGCGGTTCACTTCCACCAGAACTGCGGCACGCGTCAGACGGACATAGTGCGGCAATGCCACGAACGTCAACGCCAGCGCGGCGTTACCAATAGAAGGACCAAATACGGCAACCAGCACCAGAGCCAGCAGCAGGCTCGGCAGCGCCAGCATAATATCGACCACACGCATGATGACGTTATCGACGATACCGCCAAAGTAACCGGCAACCAGACCGAGCACCACGCCCATCAACAGGGACAGTACGACCACCAGGCAGCCAACCAGCAGCGATAAACGCGCACCATACATCAGACGCGACAGCACATCGCGGCCTACATCGTCAGTACCGAACAGATGTGCCATGGTGCCACCTTCCTGCCACGCAGGAGGAGCCAGCAGCGTATCGCGGAACTGATCAGCTGGATTGTACGGTGCGAGAACGTTGGCAAAGACCGCAATCAGGATCATCACCACCACATACACCAGCCCGACAACCGCACCTTTGTTGCGTTTAAAATAGTGCCAGAACTCCTGCAACGGGGTCATCGGCACCGGTGCAGCAATAACTTTATTTTCAGTAACCTGTGACATGATGGCCCCTTACTTCTTATGCCGAATACGCGGGTTCACCACGCCGTACAGTAGGTCTACCAGCAGGTTGACGAGAATAATCATCGTCGCCACCAGTAATACCCCGCCCTGCACTACCGGATAATCACGGCGTTGCAGCGCATCAATCAGCCAGCGCCCCAGACCCGGCCACGAGAAGATGGTTTCGGTCAGGATCGCCCCCGCCAGCAGCGTACCGACCTGAAGGCCAATAACGGTCACAACCGGCAGCATGGCGTTACGCAGAGCATGAATGATGATGACGCGCATACGGGTCAACCCTTTGGCGCGCGCGGTACGAATGTAGTCTTCGCCCAGCACTTCCAACATCGATGAACGGGTCATACGCACAATCACCGCCAGGGGAATGGTGCCAAGCACCATCGCCGGCAGGATCATATGCGCCAGCGCATCAATGAAATTGCCCTCTTCACCCCAGATGGCTGTGTCGATCAGCATAAATCCGGTCAGTGGATTGGAATCATCAAGGAACACCATGTCACTCACTCGACCGGAAACCGGCGTCAGATTCCACTGCACAGAAACCAACATGATCAGCATCATGCCCCACCAGAAGATAGGCATTGAGTAACCGGTCAGCGCCAGACCAACGGCGGTATGATCAAAAATAGAACCACGCTTAACGGCAGCAAGTACACCGACTGGAATACCGACTGCGGTGGCGAAAATCATGGCGCAGACACCGAGTTCCAGTGTCGCTTTAAAGCGAGGCACGAACTCTTCCCACACCGGTAAGCGGCTTTTCAGCGAGATACCGAGATCACCATGCATAACCCCCCAAATATAATGGAGGTACTGCTGCCACATCGGCTTATCCAGACCAAGTTCAGCCAGCAATTGAGCGTGACGCTCAGGGGAGATCCCACGTTCACCTGCCATGATCATGACCGGATCGCCGGGGATCATATGGACGAAGGCAAAGGTGAGAAGAGTGATACCGATAAACGTGGGGATGACGAGTCCCAAACGTCGGAGAATGAACTGCAACATAACCCGGATTCTCTCTAATGACGCGCAGCCTGGTGACAGTGCGTCTGTATTGCTCACAAATCTTATCCCACGCAAACTGCATCGCGGGTAAAGCATTACGCCGGAGGGCGCTGCGCTTATCCGGCTTACACAATACCGGGGCGCAGCGCTTCCTTAATTGCTTTTAATTATTCGACAGAAACGTTTTCGAAGTGGTGTTTGCCTAATGGATCAACCACATAGCCTTTGACTTCTTTACGCACTGGCTCGTACACGGTGGAGTGAGCAATGATCAGCGCAGGTGCCTGGTCATGCATCACAACCTGAGCCTGTTTGTAGAGCTCAATACGCTTGTTGTGGTCATCGGTTGCACGTGCCGGCTGAATCAGATCTTCAAACGGCTTGTAGCACCAGCGAGAGTAGTTGGAGCCATCTTTCGCCGCAGCACAGCTAAACAGCGTGGCGAAGAAGTTATCCGGATCCCCGTTATCACCGGTCCAGCCCATCATTACAGCCTGATGTTCACCAGACTTGGCACGCTTGAGGTACTCACCCCATTCGTAGGTAACAATCTTGGCCTGAACACCAATTTTCGCCCAGTCAGCCTGGATCATTTCAGCCATACGGCGCGCGTTCGGGTTATACGGACGCTGTACCGGCATTGCCCACAGTTCAACGGTAAAGCCTTTATCCTGACCGGCTTCTTTCAGCAGTGCTTTCGCTTTCTCAGGATCGTAGTTGTAATCTTTAACGTCGTCGTTATAGCCCCACATGGTCGGCGGGATCAGGTTCTTTGCGGCAACGCCAGCCCCCTGATAAACAGCCTTGATGATCGCTTCTTTGTTTACCGCATAGGTCAACGCCTGACGAACTTTCACGTCATCAAACGGTTTCTTCTCGGTGTTGAAAGAGAGATAACCGACGTTCAGACCAGCCTGCTCCATCAGATTGATATTTTTGTCCTGCTTCATGCGCGCAATGTCCGCCGGGTTCGGATACGGCATCACCTGGCATTCATTTTTCTGCAGTTTGGCATAACGCACGGAAGCGTCAGGCGTAATGGAGAAGACCAGACGGTCAATCTGCGGCTTGGTGCCCCAGAAGCCGTCGAACGCTTTATACAGAATACGAGAATCTTTCTGGTACTGCTGCAGCTGGAACGGACCGGTACCGATTGGGTTCAGGTCAACTTTCTCCGGCGAACCGGCTTTCAGCATGTTGTCCGCATATTCTTTAGAAAGAATAGAGGCGAAGTCCATGGCCAGGTCAGCCAGGAACGGTGCTTCCGGACGGGTCAGTACGAACTGGACAGTTTTATCGTCCACTTTTTTCACTTCACTGATCAGGTCTGGCAGACCCATCCCTTCGAAATATTCGTAGCTGCCGCCAGAAACTTTATGGTACGGGTTCTGAGCATTTTTCTGACGATCGAAAGAGAACACCACGTCATCAGCGTTGAAATCACGCGTCGGCTTGAATTCTTTATTGTCCTGCCACTTCACGCCAGGGCGAAGGTGGAAGGTATAGGTTTTACCGTCTTCGCTGATTTCCCACTTCTCAGCAAGGCCGGGGATCACTTCGGTGGTACCGGTTTTGAATTCAACCAGGCGGTTATAGATCGGTACGGAGCTGGCATCATAGGTAGTACCAGAGGTGAAAAGCTGCGGGTTAAAGCCTTCAGGAGATCCTTCTGAACAATAAACCAGAGTTTTAGCCTGTACGCTTGCGGCGCAGGTCATAGCCACCAGGCTCAGACCAAGCTTCAGCATCCCTGACTTCTTCAAGGAAATACTCATTCTTCTGCTCCAAATGTGATGTTTGTTGTTTTACCCTTTGCAGTGGGTTTGCACCGCCTGGCCTTTTTTGTTTTTTACCCGGCCGGGTCGGCGTTAAGAGGATGGGGATTCCGTTCACATAAGCGACTGAGTTGCAGTGCGGATTCTCCATGAAATGCCCCTCATGCCCTACAATCTGTCAACAGAATGTGAAAACGTCAATACAGGTAACCGTGATTTACACCAACGGTGAGAATTGGCAAACAAAGATTAAAAAAAGTGCAGGCGGGTATTTTCAGCAGGGAAATTTGTGCTACGCGCACTATGCCAGAATAAATATCTTCATATTCAGAAACATTTGGTGATTAACATTTATGCAAATTATGAAAATTTTCTCAACACATGCTGCATATCTGAGCGATTAATACCATGAACGTTAAAACGCACAGCGGAAAATGCTGGGTTCAGCCATAAGTAACGCAAAAAAAGATTCAAGCAAATATAAAAAAAGGCAATGGAATATGTCACAGAATCGTTAACAGTCAGTGGGAAGTGGTGCACAATTTTTGCAGATAAAATGAAGGTCAAAATAGGGATGGGAAACCGCAAAATACATCCTGTCAGCGCTTGCCTGTAGGCCGGATAAGGTGCTTGCGATGCCAAAACGGTGTAAATGTTTTGCCTGATGGCACTGCGTTCGTAGGCCGGATAAGGCGCTTGCGCCGCATCCGGCGATGTCTGTTATAGCGTGATGTTTTGCCTGATGGCGCTTCGCTTATCAGGCCTACAAAAGCCACAAACGCAAAAAACCCGCTCAAAGAGCGGGCTTTTCTAATTTGGTCGGTGATAGAGGATTCGAACCTCCGACCCCTTCGTCCCGAACGAAGTGCGCTACCAGGCTGCGCCAATCACCGAATGCGGGGCGCATCTTACTGCTCAGCTGCGCGCCCGTCAATCCCTTAGTATCAAAATGCCATTCGATCGGTGAGAAAGTCAGCAGCCCATTACCGGGCTACAACCTTCTTATCGTCCGGGACATGACACCAGTTGTTATTCTCATTTATACCGCCGTTTGGCGAGGTATATCCAAGGCAACCGAGAATGGTGTCGTACAGTTCAACATGGCGACGCGGAACCTTCATATCAGCCTCCTGCTTAAGGTGGGCGAAGGCTTTCGCATGATCGGGGTCTTCCAGATACTTATCAGACATCCACACCAACATAGGAACGCGGAACTGCTCTGGTGGTGCCATTTTACGTGGCGTACCGTGCAGGTGTTCACGCTCGTTGATCGACTCACCGTGATCGGCAGCATAGAACACGATCGCTTTCTTATCGCGCAGCTGGTCAAACACTTTGGTGATAAAGTGGTCAACATAGGTTACCGAGTTATCAAATGAGTTAATCATCTGCGCTTTCGAACAACCGCTATCAACATTGACACACTCCGGCTTCCACTGGGCGTACTCACGGGTATAGCGCTGCGTGTAGTTAAAGTGTGAGCCTTTGGTATGCAGGATAATCAGGTGCTTACCATTATCGTCCGGTTTGATTGATTGCTGCATCTCAGAAATCAGCAGCATATCGTCAACCGTTTTGCCACGGTTACGCGGCTCAGCGCCAATCTGCTCACGATATGCGATGTTCTCCGCCATCGTGTTGCTGTAAAACCACATCTCACTTTGCATCGCGTAGAGATCGGTATTAAAACCTAGCTGGCTGAGTACGGAAAAGACGTTTTGTTCTTTCAGCGTACGCTGCGGGTTTTCCTCTGCTCCGCCTTCACGAACAAACATACAGCGTAGCGAAAGTTTGGTTGCCGTATCACACGAATATCCGCGGAAAGCGGCCAGGTTTTTTTCCTGAGCCAGCCTTGGCGTAGTATTTCTCTCGTAGCCAAAAATACCCATATGATCCCAACGGGTCGTTTCGCCGATAATAAACACGACGTAGGTATCATCAATATTCTTGGGGGCGACGTAGGTAAATTTCTTCGCCGGATTCATCAGCGACTTGTTATCTGAAGACTCATCAACCTGCGCCCAGGCATACAGACCCAGCGCAGACAACCAGTTTGAAGGCAAATATGAATTTGCCACTACGCCACCGTAGCTGGGCAAATCAATACCCGTTTCCCGTTCAACCGATTTCTGCTGTATTCCCAGTAACCGAATCGGCGCCCACACCATCAAGCCAGCCAACAGAACAACGGCCACGCTACGCCATCTCATACCTGGCGTACGTATCTGTTTTAACAGGGTATAGCGGCAGCGATTACTCCAGATAAGCAGCAGCGGTAAGATGCTGACCGAGACCAGCCACACAATAAAATGCCAGCCCACAACTTCCTTTGATAAATCAATATCGGTTGTCATGACCGAGGCAATAATGCCGTAGCCAATTACCACATTCAGGAAGGTCATGTAATAGCTGGCACCAGCGGAACACAGCACCACAAAGGTAGCCAGTACACGCCAGGCCCGCCGACCAAACAGAGACAGAAGACGAAGTAAAAAGAAGGTAACCAGCACGGTGCCGGCTAATTCAACAACCGCAGAGATTCCTTTCAGCGCGGTAAATTCCTGCACATAGCTGCCGATGCGGCGATAAAAAACTGCGCAGTTCATAAACAGACCGATATAGAGCGCAAGCAAGAAGCTAAGCTTTTGCTGCGTCATCGATTTAATGTATCTCATGCAAAAAAACCCTGGGAATCGGGATAAAAACACCCTGTGAAGTGGTCAATCGAACCAAACAGGGAAAAATGCGACAACAGCAGAGATGAAATGTCTACGGGCGCGGCTAAGTAGACCACAGGAGGGGAGAAAAGTGCTTATGGAGAATGCAAACGGCGCATATATTTTTGTAAATATATGCGCCGTGTATAAATCAGACAAAGAGTAAAATCAGGCGTGTGCCTCAGTAAATACACTACGCTGCGGCTGGCGAATGGTCGTGGACAGCGCCAGCGAGATGATTAACAGCGCAAAGATAACGCAGAAGGTCACATAGAAACCGCCGAACAGCGAGGCGATAATTGACCCGCAGATGCTGCCAATCCCGAAGCCCAGGTAGATGACCCCATAGTTTTTCGCGAGGTTATTCAGGCCGAAGAACTCACTCACCAGTGACGGAAAAACCGTAATGGTGCCACCGAAGTTGAAGGCGACACAGGCAATGGCTGCGAAGAATGTCACTTCATTCAGCGGAGCAAAAAGCAGCGCCGCCATACCCACCAGCGAAACAACCTGACCAATGGTGATAACGCGAATACGGGAAATTTTGTCGGACAGAATACCCAGAACCAGACGACCTGACAGGTTCGCGATAGAAATAACAGTTACCGCATTCGCTGCTGTTGCCACATCCATTTTTGCCAGGCTTTGGGCGATATCTTTCGCGACACCAATCACGTAAAGCCCGCTCATGCATGCTGTCAGGAACATCACTGCCAACATCCAGTACTGTGGTTTACGCATGGATTGCGCCAGCGTGTAGTCGTTCTCTACCACGCCATTTACGGCTTTAACTTCCTGGTTTGGCGCATCTTTCATCAGCGTGGAGCCAAAGACAATCATCACCAGTACAATCGCGCCCCAAATCATAAAGGTCTTTTCCAGACCCACTGTGCTCAGCAGTTGGCTGTCGATAAATTTAAAGCCGAGGCTACCCAGGCCGTAAGAACCGATCGCAAAGGCGGAAATCAGCCCTTTACGCTCAGGGAACCATTTCACGCAGTTGGACAGGGTTAACAGGTATCCTGCACCGTCAGCCAGGCCAACCAGTACACCGGCACTCAGCCACAGCATAATCAGGCTGTCAGAATGCGCGGTTAAGAAGAAGCCCACACCCAGTAAGATACCGGATGCCATGGTGACGCGTTTCACGCCGAAACGTTCCTGAAGCTTCCCGGCGACGGAAGAAGAGATCGCCAGACCCAGACTCAGCAAACCAAAGGAAAATGCGACCTGACTAACCGGTGCATCAAGTTTTGAAGAGAGTGCGCCATTGAACAGGCTCCAGGTATAAACAGAACCTAATGCAAATTGGGTAATGATGGTGCCGATCAGTGTCAGCCACCGGGTACGCTGATAATCAGAAGTTTTCATGGCAGTCTTCCTGCATAAACAAAATGGGAAATTCTCTGCCGACAACCATACCGAAGTGCTTTTATGACCTGGGGAAAACGGCATGAAATGCCATCAGGACGGAATGAAATGCCTGGATTGCGGAATGAATGACGAGACAAAAAGTCGGGTTACTGAATTTTATTGCCGGAGTTAGTGCACGCTATCGCTGGAATGCGTGTGATTATTGATCCCAATATGTAACACAGATGTTTTAACCAGGCTTTTTTTCGTTAAAATTTGGCACTCACTCCCATGGTGTACAGATAATCGCTGTTATTCGTACTGTTTTCTGCCTGAGAAAGTGCCGCATAGGCAGCCATATGCTGATTCAGCAGCATATCTGCACCGACAGTGACATCGACCCAGTTACCCTCCTGACTCGCCGCCGCCATACGATTGAGGCCCGATTGCGCCTTCCAGATATTCTCACCAAATTGCTGGTTATAACTGATTTGCGCCCATGGCCGCACATCACCAAACTGCGAGTCGACCCGCCAGCCCAAGGTACTGACGCTGGCATGCCACATCGGATCGGTCAGCGTTAACGAAGTCACACTGTCGCCAAATTCGTTGTAGGTAGATGTGGTTGAACCATCATAATGCAGGGCTGCGACGGGCCCCGTCGTCACCTTACGGGAAAGGGGAAAATTCCAGCCCACACTCATACCGCTGGTCGCATCCAGAGCCGCTTGGTCCGCAAGATTCACCACCGGCCCCGCCACGTTCTGGGTGGAGCGAATACGCTCTTCCAGGATGTCGTTATAACGTGGTTGGTGATCGCTGTCCCATGTATAACGTTCCGACGTATGACCGGACAGCGCATCAACGATATATTCTTGTTGCCAGCCATATGCCGTATTGGCAAACAGCGCACAGACGATGACGTTCGCCAGGATTAACCTCTGACGACCACTACTGTTTCTTATAATCATCAACGCGACTCCAGAAAAGAGCCGAATTCGGCGATATTATTGTCATTGTTTAAAGGATATCGGGCACATGAGGCCCTGTATTAAATATTGTCTTTTTAGCGGGCGCGTCAAGGCGGGCCGAATGAAATTTTTACGCCAGTAAAAACAGCGAGGAAGAGTATGCAGCGTTGCGGTTGGGTCAGTCAGGATCCACTATACATTGCCTATCATGACAAGGAATGGGGCGTCCCGGAAACCGATGGTAAAAAGCTGTTCGAAATGATCTGCCTTGAAGGCCAGCAGGCTGGGCTGTCGTGGATAACGGTACTAAAGAAACGGGAAAACTATCGCCAGGCATTCCACCACTTCGATCCTGCAACCGTTGCGGCGATGACCGAAGAGGATGTAGAAAGGCTGGTACTGGATGCCGGTATTATTCGCCATCGAGGAAAGATTCAGGCCATTATCGGCAACGCCCGCGCCTGGCTGGCAATGGAGCAAAACGGTGAGCCGTTTAGCGAGTTCGTCTGGTCATTCGTCGATAACCAACCGCAGTTAACCCGTGCAGCCAGTCTGAGCGATATCCCTACTTCAACGCCCGCCTCTGACGCACTTTCTAAAGCGTTAAAAAAACGGGGATTTAAGTTTGTTGGCACCACCATCTGTTACTCCTTTATGCAGGCATGCGGTCTGGTCAACGACCATGTCATCGGCTGCATGTGCTACCCAGGAGAACAACATGATTCGTGAATCCAATGCTGACGATCTGGCACCCATTCTGGCACTGTGGATGGAAAGCACCATTTTTGCCCATCCTTTTATCGAAGAACGCTACTGGCGCGAGAGTGAGCCTATCGTACGTGATGTCTACCTGCCCGCTGCGCAAACCTGGGTGTGGGAAGAAAACGGTGTGCTCAAAGGTTTTGCCAGCGTGATGGAAGAGCGCTTTTTAGGCGCGCTGTTTGTAGAACCTTCCGCCATCAGAAGCGGCATCGGCAAAGCGCTGGTGCAACATGTGCAGCAGCGCTTTTCGTGGCTCAGCCTGGAGGTCTACCAGAAGAATCAATCAGCGGTAAACTTCTACCACGCACTGGGATTTCGCATTGAAGACAGCGCGTGGCAGGAAGAGACTCACCATCCAACCTGGATTATGGGCTGGCAGGTGGATCAAACGCGGTAAGTGTCAGCGTAGGCCCATTGTACTTCTCCAGCCACGCCAGCGCGGTATTGCCCGCACAGCCGTTCCCCAGCTTCGAGCTGGGGAGATCTTTGGTCAGCACGTTAACAGCGCCATTTTTACAAATACCGTCGGCGGTAGGGTCCAAATCAGGCCAGGCCCCCTCGTGAATACAGATGACGCCGGGTTTGATCCCTGTCGTCACAACAGCACCCGCCAGGATATGCCCACGGTGGTTCCACACCCTGACCGTATCGCCATCTGCAATCCCCCGCGCTTGCGCATCCTGCGGATGAATCGTCACTGGCTCCCGATCCGCCACCGCATACTGTTCGCGTAACGCACTGTAGTTGAGCTGGCTGTGCAAACGGTGAGCCGGATGGGCGGAGAGCACCTGCAATTGGTCGGGTTCGGCGTTGCCGAACCACTCATCAGGCTCCAGCCACATCGGGTGTCCTGCACAGTCTGCATAGCCGTAACCTGCAATTTTTGCAGAATAGATTTCAATTTTTCCACTGTCCGTTTTCAGCGGATGCGCCTGTGGATCGCGGCGAAAATCAGCAAAACGGATGAACTGCGTATTTGCGGCGTTTTCCGGCATTTCGATCAGTGCATTCTTTTGCCAGAACTCAGCGAAGGGCGGCAGTGCAACCTGCTGGCTGGCACCACGCTGCGCAGCAATGTCGTAAAATGTTTCCAGCCACGCCAGTTCGCTTTTCCCCTCAGTGAATCGGTCATATCCGCCTTTTTCCCAACGTTCACTCAGCTCGGCAAAAACATCAAAATCGTTGCGCGCTTCAGCCTGTGGCGGTACGACCTGCTTCATCGGCACCAGATGCTGGTTGCTGTAGTCTCCGGTCATGGTCAAATCGTTACGTTCAAAAGAGGTTGTCGCGGGTAACACGATATCGGCATGCTTCGCCGCAGCGGTCCAGAAACACTCCGAGATAACCACCAGTTCCGGCTTTTGCCAGGCGCGGATCAGACGATTGGTGTCCTGGTGATGCGTGAAGTTTGCGCCCCCGGCCCACCAGAGCATGCGGATGTCCGGGAAATGCCGATCCATACCGTTGTGCTGATAGAAACCGCCGGGATTTTCCAGCGCCTCGACGATACGCGCCACCGGGATTTTATCCACCGCGTCGGTGCCGCCTTTGAGGCTCCCTTGCATCGAAGCCAGTACCGCTGCACGACGCGTCGGGTTTCCTCCGTTGGCAAAATGATACGACAGTCCAAAGCCACCGCCGGGCGTGCCAATTTGACCGAGCATGGCGGCCAGCGTGACGATCATCCAGTGTTTTTGCTCGCCATACTGCTGACGCTGCATACCCCAACCGGCCATCAGCATGGTGGTATTTTGGTGAAATATTGCTGCAAGTTCGCGTATTTTCGCTGCCGGAATACCACAAATTTCAGCAGCCCACTCTGCCGTTTTCGCTACCCCATCGGATTTACCCAGCAGGTAGTCGGCGAACGAATCATATCCGGTTGTACAACGGGCGAGAAAATCCTCGTCATGCCAGTCGTTTTCCACCAGCGTATACGCGATACCCAGCATCAACGCTACGTCGGTCCCCATATGCGGGGCAATCCATTCCATCTTGTCGCCAAAGAACGCCACACTTTCCGATCGCATTGGATCGATGCAGATCAATCGCTTACCGCTATCGCGCAGCGCTTCAAAGTAAGCAATACCCTGTTCGTCAGAAGCATTCCAGGCAATTTTAAGCGTATTCAGTGGGTTAGCACTCCACAGCACCACCACATCGCTATGCTCCAGCACCATCGGCCAACTGGTCTGCTGCTGGTAAACTTCGTTGCCACCTACCACATACGGCATGATGGCCTGTGCCGCCCCCGTAGAATAATCCCCCAGGTGCCCGGTATAACCCCCCGCCAGCGCCATATAGCGCTGCAGCAGGGTCGCCGCTTTGTGTAATACACCGTTCGACCGCCAGCCGTACGAGCCGGCAAAAATCGAGGCTGGACCGTAACTGTCACGGATGCGTTTATGCTGCGCATCGATAAGATTCAGTGCATCGTCCCAGCTAACACGAACAAACTCATCCTGCCCGCGCACGCCTTGCGGATTATCCGGCGAGGCAAGGAATCCTTTACGCACCATGGGAAAACGTACCCGCGTTTTACTGTGTACTTGATCGCGAACCACGGTTTGCAGCGAGTTGGGATGAGAGGTGGGTAATGCCCCCCGGGATGAAAAAACAGTCTCGCCATCGGTTTCGACAAGAATGGGCCCCCAGTGTGCGGCAGTTAACACCGGGTAATGTGCAGGTGAATTAGCCAAGATGGCGCTCCTGAATGCGATGTGACGGCTTATTGTTATGTCGTTCAATGTTACTTACAAATTTCAGAGTCTTCCCTGGAATTTTCTTCATGTTCAGACGTCATAATCAACCGCCACGGTCGCTGTGGTAAAGAAGAAAAAAGTCATTAAGGAATTAAGATGAAGAAACGTGTATTTGTTATTGCTGCCATCGTGAGCGGCGCCCTGGCGGTATCTGGCTGCACAACAAACCCTTACACCGGCGAGCGAGAAGCAGGGAAATCCGGCATCGGCGCGGGTATCGGTTCACTGGTTGGTGCGGGTATTGGCGCACTCTCGTCTTCGAAGAAAGATCGCGGCAAAGGCGCGCTGATTGGTGCAGCGGCAGGTGCGGCTGTAGGTGGCGGTATCGGTTATTACATGGATGTGCAGGAAGCAAAACTGCGCGAGAAAATGCAGGGAACAGGCGTCAGCGTGACGCGTAGCGGCGATAACATCATTCTGAACATGCCAAACAATGTCACCTTCGACAGCAGCAGCGCCAACCTGAAACCGGCGGGCGCAAACACGCTGACCGGTGTGGCAATGGTACTGAAAGAGTACAATAAAACCGCCGTCAACGTGTTGGGCTTCACCGACAGCACTGGCAGCCACGATTTGAACATGCGTCTGTCACAGCAGCGTGCCGACTCCGTCGCCAGCGCGTTGATTACCCAGGGCGTGGCAGCGAACCGCATTCGCACTCAGGGTATGGGCCCGGCGAACCCCATCGCCAGCAACAGCACGGCTGAAGGTAAAGCGCAGAACCGTCGCGTAGAGATTACGTTGAGTCCTGTGCAGTAATCGTTGAGCCGGGTGGCGGCTTCGCCTTACCCGGCCCACGTTCGACATATAGGCCCGGTAAGCACAGCGCCACCGGGCAAATTACTTGCTTCGTCAGATTTTCCCGCTAAGGTATTCTCACTAAATCCAGGGAAATCAGCGATGAGCAAATCAGCACGGGCAACCATCAGCGATGTGGCAAAGGCCGCAAAAACCGGCAAGACCAGCATTTCACGCTACCTCAATGGTGAAAAGCATCTGCTATCCGACGCGCTGTTAGCCCGCATTGAAAAAGCCATTGCCGAACTCGACTACCGTCCCAGCCTGATGGCCAGAGGCCTGAAGCATGGGCGTACTCGCCTGATTGGCCTGATTATCGCTGATATAACCAACCCCTACTCCGTCAACGTGTTAAGCGGTATTGAAGCCGCCTGCCGTGACAAAGGTTTTACCCCGCTGGTCTGTAACACGAACAACGAAGTGGATCAGGAGCTGCATTATCTCGATCTGCTGCGCAGCTACCAGGTCGAAGGGATCGTGGTGAACGCCGTCGGGATGCGTGAAGAAGGACTGAACCGTCTGCAACAGTCTGCGCTGCCAATGGTACTGATTGATCGTAAAATTCCCGATTTCGCCTGCGATATGGTCGGACTGGATAATACCCAGGCAGCGAGCGTTGCCACTGAACACCTGCTTGAACAAGGTTTTGAAGCCATTCTGTTCCTTAGCGAGCCGCTGGGGATGGTGAATACTCGCCGCGAGCGCCTGAGCGCCTTTCGCGCCACGCTCGCACAATACCCTGGTGTCATCGCACAAAATGCCGAAGTCCCGCTAACGGACAATACGCAGCTCGATGACACGCTGCGCCAGTTTCACCAGCAGCATCGTGGGATGCGCAAAGCCGTTATCTCTGCCAATGGCGCCCTGACGTTGCAGGTTGCCCGCGCGTTAAAGCGTATTGGCCTCAACTGGGGCAGCGACATCGGTCTGCTCGGGTTCGACGAGCTGGAATGGGCCGAGCTGGCTGGCGTCGGCATCACCACGCTAAAACAGCCCACCTGGCAGATTGGCTACACCGCCGTCGAGCAGGTAGTACGCCGGATCGATGGCGACTCAGACGCAATCCAGGAACAGGTTTTTTCCGGCGAACTGATCGTTCGTGGCTCCACCGCCCGCTAAATTTCCTTCGTGATGGTGATCATAAATTCAATATCACGGGCTTTTCTTTGGAACCGGTTCCATCTAGCGTTATAGCAAGAACGCTAGTTTTGGAGTTTCCATGAAAAGAAAAATTATGGTGGTCACTGCCGCTTACGGCTACGACCAGGTACGCGCCGCAGGTGGGCAAACGGCCCTGCTGCCCATCATTGCCGAAGCCGGTGCTGACGGGGTTGAAATCCGCCGCGAGATGCTGACCGACGCCGAGCTAAAAACACTGCCAACAATGGCCTCTGCGATTGAGATTTTCGGCCTGCTGGCATGCTACTCCGCCCCCGAACCGCTGTTCACCGAAGACGGAAATCTTAATCCTCGCCTTCCGGAATTACTCCAGGAAGCGCAAGCCCTGCAAGCACTGTGGTTAAAAGTTTCCCTCGGCCATTTTGCCCATGACGGACAGTTCGACGTGTTGCGCGAATGGCTGGACAACAGCGGGATGGAGCTGGTTGTCGAAAACGATCAGACATCCTGTGGACGCCTGCAACCGATGAAGCGCTTTAACGATGCCTGTCAGGCATTCAATCTGCCCATTTCTCTGACCTTCGATATGGGTAACTGGTTGTGGGTAGGTGATTCTCCGGAAGAGGCTGCACAGCAGTTGGCCTCAAGCGTTGGATATATCCATGTGAAAGCCGCCACACCACATAGTGACAGTTACCGTGCCGTGCCGCCGGATCACACGGAATCACGCTGGCTGGCGCTGCTGGACACGTTGCCCGCAGATGTTCCGCGCGGCATTGAATTCCCCCTGGAAGGGCAAGACTTAACGGCGGTTACCCGTCACTACGTCGCTCTATTACGCAAGGAGTAACACATGAAAAACTCACTGGACGTTGTCACCATTGGTGAAGCGATGGCGATGTTTGTCGCCACGCAAACCGGTGATTTGGCGGACGTGGAACAGTTTATTAAACGCGTTGCAGGCGCTGAACTTAATGTGGCAACCGGACTTGCTCGCCTGGGTCTGAACGTAGGCTGGGTCAGCCGCGTGGGTAACGACAGTTTTGGCCGTTTTATTATTAAGTCGCTGGAGAAAGAAGGGATTGATGCGCAGGGAGTCACTCTGGACGGGCGCTACGCTACCGGCTTTCAGCTTAAATCTAAAGTCGAAAATGGAACCGATCCCATTGTGGAATATTTCCGCAAAGGCTCTGCAGCCAGCCATCTCAGCGTTGAGGATTATCACGATGAGTATTTCTCCAGCGCACGCCACCTGCACCTGAGCGGCGTTGCGGCTGCGCTGTCTGCCAGTTCATATGAACTACTGGCGCACACCGCCCGCACCATGAAGGCCCAGGGGAAGACCATCTCGTTCGACCCGAATTTGCGCCCGGTACTGTGGAAAAGCGAAGGCGAGATGGTGGAAAAACTCAACCGACTGGCATTCCAGGCTGACTGGGTACTGCCGGGGTTAAAAGAGGGCATGATTTTAACCGGACAACAGACACCAGAAGCCATTGCAGACTTTTATCTGCGTCATGGCGTGAAGGCCGTCATCGTGAAGACCGGGGCTGATGGGGCCTGGTACAAAGCAGCTAGCGGCGAGCAAGGCAGCGTCGCGCCGGTGAAAGTCGACAACGTGGTCGATACCGTCGGCGCGGGTGATGGCTTTGCCGTCGGCGTGATCAGCGCGCTGCTGGAAGGCCGAACGCTGCATCAGGCAGTGACCCGGGGCAATAAAATTGGCGCTCTGGCCATTCAGGTTCAGGGCGACAGCGAAGGATTACCCACACGTGAACAATTAGGGGAATAAATTCCCGGCCAACTCTGTACCCTACAGACAGAGGCGGCGTATCAGCATAACCAGAGGGCAGTCTATGAATAGCTCAACCAATGCAGCAAAACGCTGGTGGTACATCATGCCAATCGTGTTTATCACGTACAGCCTGGCGTACCTTGACCGCGCGAACTTCAGCTTCGCTTCCGCCGCCGGTATCAACGAGGACCTCGGCATTACCAAAGGGATCTCTTCCCTGCTGGGCGCGCTGTTTTTTCTCGGCTATTTCTTCTTCCAGATCCCAGGCGCAATTTACGCCGAACGCCGCAGCGTACGTAAACTGATTTTTGTCTGTCTGATTCTGTGGGGCGCCTGCGCGTCACTGACCGGGATGGTCAGCAACATTCCGATGCTGGCCGCCATTCGCTTCATTCTTGGCGTCGTTGAAGCCGCGGTCATGCCGGCCATGCTGATTTATATCAGCAACTGGTTTACGAAGTCCGAGCGTTCGCGTGCCAATACCTTCCTGATCCTCGGTAACCCTGTCACCGTCCTGTGGATGTCCGTCGTGTCCGGATACCTGATTCAGGCGCTGGGCTGGCGTGAAATGTTCATCATTGAAGGTTTTCCGGCCATCATCTGGGCGTTCTGCTGGTGGGTACTGGTAAAAGATAAACCGTCGCAGGTGGGCTGGTTGTCAGAATCCGAAAAAGCCGCGCTGCAGGCCCAGTTAGAAAAAGAACAGCAGGGTATCAAAGCCGTGCGTAACTACGGCGAAGCGTTCCGTTCACGTAACGTTATTCTGCTGTGCATGCAGTACTTTGCCTGGAGTATTGGCGTCTACGGTTTTGTTCTGTGGTTGCCGTCAATTATCCGCAGCGGCGGTGCCAACCTGGGTATGGTAGAGGTCGGTTGGCTTTCGTCCGTTCCGTATCTGGCCGCAACGGCGGCGATGATCCTGGTTTCATGGGCTTCCGATAAACTGCAAAACCGTAAGCTGTTTGTCTGGCCACTGCTGCTGATTGCCGCTTTCGCCTTTATTGGCTCCTGGGCCGTTGGCGCAGACCACTTCTGGATTTCTTACACACTGCTGGTTATCGCCGGCGCGGCGATGTACGCCCCGTATGGTCCCTTCTTCGCCATCATTCCTGAGATGTTGCCGCGCAACGTCGCTGGGGGAGCCATGGCGTTGATCAACAGCATGGGCGCATTAGGCTCCTTCTTTGGTTCCTGGTTTGTCGGCTACCTCAATGGCACCACCGGCAGCCCGTCCGCCTCATACATTTTTATGGGGGTAGCGCTTTTTGTCTCAGTATGGCTAACTCTTATTGTTAAGCCTGCTAATAATCAACAGCTACCTATTGGCGCACGCCACGCTTAAATTTTAACTTACGGAGATTCGCATGAAGCCGTCCATTATTCTCTATAAAGCGTTACCTGACGATTTACTGCATCGCCTGGAAGAGCATTTTACTGTCACTCAGGTGCCTAACCTGCGTGCGGAAACCGTAGCACAGCACGCCGCAGCCTTTGCCAGCGCGGAAGGCCTGCTGGGCTCCAGTGAAGCCGTCAATACCGCCCTGCTGGAGAAAATGCCCAAACTGCGTGCGACCTCGACCATTTCCGTAGGCTATGACAATTTCGATGTTGAAGCCTTAAACGCACGTAAGGTGCTGCTGATGCACACGCCAACGGTGCTGACAGAAACCGTGGCGGACACGGTAATGGCGCTGGTGTTAAGTACGGCGCGACGCGTGGTGGAAGTCGCTGAACGCGTGAAGGCAGGCGAATGGACAAAAAGCATCGGAGCCGACTGGTTTGGTACCGATGTTCACCATAAGACGTTGGGTATTGTCGGCATGGGACGTATTGGGCTGGCGCTGGCACAACGCGCGCATTTCGGCTTTAGCATGCCGATTCTCTACAACGCGCGCCGCCACCATCAGGAAGCGGAAGAACGTTTCAACGCGCGCTACTGCGACCTGGATACGCTGCTGCAAGAATCGGACTTTGTTTGCCTGATTCTGCCGTTAACGGACGAAACCCACCATCTGTTCAGTACCGAACAGTTTGCCAAAATGAAGTCTTCTGCCATTTTCATTAACGCCGGGCGTGGCCCGGTGGTGGATGAGAACGCACTGATCGCCGCTCTGCAAAGCGGGGAGATTCATGCCGCTGGGCTGGATGTGTTTGAACAAGAGCCGTTGCCGTCAGACTCACCGCTGCTGTCACTGCCGAATGTGGTGGCGGTGCCGCATATTGGTTCAGCCACGCATGAAACGCGCTATAACATGGCGGCTTGTGCTGTGGATAACTTAATTGACGCACTGCAGGGAAAAGTTGAGAAGAACTGCGTAAATCCGCAAGTGGCCAAATAACACAAAAGGCCGGGTAGCATTGGTGCTCACCCGGCCTTTAATGTGTCTTACCGTACGACGATTACTGCGCGGCACTCACCGCAGCAGTCCATGCCTGATTAAATGCCTGATGCTGCGCCGCCAGCGGGCCAATCAGCGTATTGTACTGACTGGCCTGTTGTGAGGTTGGGAACTGGATGCCGTTCGCAACAAAGCTCACCTGCGCATCCTGCTGCGCGATAAAATCGCCTACCTGCACCAACTGCTGCGTGAAAACTTGCGCGGCTGGGATCAGCGGCTGTAACGCCTCTGCCGGTGCGGTCACGACTTTGCTGTAAACCTGATCAAAGACAGGTTTCAGATCATCACCCTGCTTCAGCGCGCCATGGGCAGCATCTGCCTGTAGCTTCGCATTCTGCAACTGTTGTCCTAACACGCCCAGCGCGCCATTTGCCTGACGCAGCGGTTCACGCTGAGTCATGTAATCCTGAGGAACACGGATTGCGTTTACGCTATCAACAACCGGGCGCAGACCGGAGTCCATTGCCTGATTAACCTGCTGTGAATAGCCATAAAGAATCGCGTAATCGGACACAAACGGGCCAAACTGTTTTTTCTGATCGGCAGTAAGCGTCGGTAAACGCTCTCCGCTACGCATTGCAGTATTCTGCAGAAAATCGATAAACGCTTTGCGTTGATCGCCTTCTTTATCAAAACACCCACTCAGGCCAACTACCATTAAGAGCGCCAAAACAGGCGCAAACCAGCGAGAGCAGGACTTACCTGTCGCCATTTTAATACTCCTTTCACCCAAAAATGCGCACAACGACACCCGCGTGCCTGACGTTGACAAGGATAGTCCAGGTCAGCCCCGCAAGATACCCTTTCCGCGTAATCTTGTCGGGGAAAATAACGGTTTCCACCACCCGGTGTTTTGCTCAACAATGCTCCATTCACATAACGGCGGTCTATTTTAGTCATCTTTACAATTGGAAGGGTTCGATCGGAGATCCCGACCTTTATCAGTTCGTTAGCCAACTAAAGGTTGTCACCCGCGATTCGCTGAAACGAATCCACAACGCATACCTTAAATTCGCCTTCATTTTTTCCGACTACGCTTAATGAGCTTCGATGAAATTCACGATCCCGCTGTGTGATTTATAGGAGTTCTCAATGGAATACAAAGATCCTATGTTTGAACTGCTAAGCAGTCTGGAGCAGATTGTTTTTAAAGATGTATCGCAGACAGTTACTCAGACGCAAAAAACCAACCCTTTCGCTGAATTTGAACAACTACGACGAGGGACAGGTTTAAAAACAGATGATTTCGCCCGGGTGATGGGCGTAACGGTCGCGATGGTTCATGAATGGGAGTCTAAACGCGTGAAGCCATCCAGTACCGAATTGAAGTTGATGCGTCTGATTCAGGCAGACCCTCGATTAAGTAAACAGTTGATGGATTGAGCTATTTTTTAATTTTTCTGAAGAACGGTCCGGTAAAAGGACCGTTCCCTTACGGAGGGTATCCACAAATAAGAAAATAGTAGTTGCATCCACGGGCGTAAAATGAGTTAATGCGCTCAACGGTTTGACGTACAGACCATTAAAGCAGTTTAGTAAGGCAAGTCCCTTCAAGAGTTATCATTGATACCCCTCGTAGTGAGCATTTCCTTTACTGTTAAAAAATCTGTAGAGCACGCCATATCGCCGAAAGGCACACTTATTTTTTAAAAGGTAATACACTATGTCCGGTAAAATGACTGGTATCGTAAAATGGTTCAACGCTGATAAAGGTTTCGGCTTCATCACTCCTGACGATGGCTCTAAAGACGTGTTCGTACACTTCTCTGCTATCCAGAACGATGGCTACAAATCTCTGGACGAAGGTCAGAAAGTTTCCTTCACCATCGAAAGCGGCGCTAAAGGCCCGGCAGCTGGCAACGTAACCAGCCTGTAAGCTTAAAAAGCTCAGAATTCAAGATCCCTGCCAAACGGCGGGGATTTTTTTTATTTGTTCTCCACGCCCCCTCTCCCGAACACGTCTTTGCATTACTTTACCCATCACACCTTTGACCTTTCCCTAAGGGCAAGCTTTATAGTGAGCGAGTTTATATTCCACAATTTTCACAAGGAATTGAAGCTATGTCGAAATCCTCACTGCTGTTATTTTTAGGTTTGCTCACAACCGGTACCGCCTTCGCGGCAACACCGGAAGCCAATTTCCTGGCTGAACACGGACTCAGCGGGAAATCCGTCGAGCAAATAGTCGAGACCATTGACCAATCCCCCCAGAGTCGCCCGCTGCCGTACTCAGCCTCTGTCACCAGTACCGCGCTGAAGCTGTCTTCGGGCGACCAGGTGTATACGATGCCGCTCGGCGATAAGTTCTATCTGTCGTTTGCCCCCTATGAGTGGCAAACGCACCCTTGTTTCAACCACAGCCTTTCCGGTTGTCAGGGAGAAATGCCTGGGAAAAAATTCAACGTCAAAGTGACGGATAGCAAAGGGGATGTGGTTGTACAAAAAGAGATGAAAAGTGGCCGAAATGGTTTTGTCGGGATTTGGTTACCGCGCAATATGACAGGTACCATCGCGGTAAGCTACAACGGTAAATCAGCCGAGTATCCCATTAAAACGATGGAAGATAGCCAGACCTGCCTGACAAAATTACAACTGCGCTAACAGCATAAAAAAATGCCGGATAGCGCAATGTTTATCCGGCCTACTGGTGTCTTTCTTGTAGGCCGGATAAGGCACAGCCACCATCCGGCATTTTCTAAATCAGCTCAGAACCGTTACTGCAGCAGCGAAATATCCGCCACGCGCAGGAACAGCTCGCGCAGTTTTTCGAGCATAGAAAGACGGTTAATACGCAGGTCTTTATCCTCTACGTTCACCATCACTTTCTCGAAGAACGCATCGACCGGCGCGCGCAGCTCAGCTAATTCAACCAGCGCTTCCTGATAGTTCCCCGCAGCGAAGACAGGCTCCAGCTTATCGCGCAACACCACAACCTGCATCGCCAGCGCAATTTCTTCTGGCTCTTTCAGCGTTGCTGCATTGACACGCTCATTCAGCGTTTCTTCGGACTTCGCCAGAATATTCGATACACGCTTGTTCGCGGCAGCCAGTGCAGAAGCGGCTTCCAGCGTACGGAAGTGCGAGACCGCCTTCATACGCGCATCGAAATCAGCCGGACGAGTCGGACGACGCGCCAGCACGGCCTGAATGGTATCTACGGTATAGCCTTCGTCCTGATACCAGGCGCGGAAACGACCCAGCATGAAGTCGATAACGTCATCCACCACGTTGGCGTTGGTCAGCTTGTCGCCATACAGACGTACCGCTTCTTCCGTCAGCGTTTGCAGATCCAGATTCAGGTTCTTCTCAACGATGATACGCAGCACGCCCAGCGCGGCACGACGCAGTGCAAACGGGTCCTTGTCGCCTTTCGGATGCTGACCGATACCGAAAATACCCGCCAGGGTGTCCATCTTATCGGCAATCGCCACCGCACAGGCAACCGGGTTAGACGGCAGGTCATCACCGGCGAAGCGCGGCTGATACTGCTCGTTCAACGCGACGGCCACATCTTCCGCTTCGCCATCATGACGCGCGTAGTGCATGCCCATTACGCCCTGGGTGTCAGTGAACTCGAAGACCATGTTGGTCATCAGGTCGCACTTGGACAGCAGGCCAGCACGCGTTGCGTGGTTTACATCAGCGCCAATCTGTTCGGCAATCCAGCCCGCCAGCGCCTGAATACGGTCAGTCTTGTCACGCAGCGTACCCAGCTGTTGTTGGAACAGCACGGTTTGCAGACGCGGCAGATTGTCTTCCAGACGTTTTTTACGGTCAGTATTGAAGAAGAACTCGGCATCTGCCAGGCGCGGACGAACCACCTTCTCGTTACCGGAGATAATCTGGCTCGGGTCTTTCGATTCGATGTTAGCAACGAAGATAAAGTTCGGCAGCAGTTTGCCGTCGTTCGCATAAACCGGGAAGTACTTCTGGTCACCTTTCATGGTGTGTACCAGCGCTTCAGACGGCACCGCGAGGAATTTCTCTTCGAACTTCGCAGTCAACACTACCGGCCATTCCACCAGCGAGGTGACTTCTTCCAGAAGGCTTTCGCTCAGGTCAGCGTTACCGCCAATCTTACGCGCTGCTTCTTCAGCATCGGCTTTGATTTTCGCTTTACGCTCAGCGTAATCCGCGATCACTTTGCCACGCTCACGCAGGATTTCTGGATACTGATCGGCAGAATCGATGGTGAATTCCGGCTCGCCCATAAAACGATGACCGCGGATCACGCGATCGGACTGAATCCCCAGAATCGTTGCCGGAATCACTTTGTCGCCCAGCAGCAGGGTCACAGTGTGAACCGGACGCACGAAGTGGACGTCAGACGCCCCCCAGCGCATCAGTTTCGGGATCGGCAGCTTCGCCAGCGAAGTCGCAATCATGTTCGGCAGCATCGCTTCAGCGCTTTCGCCTTTCACGTGCGCACGGTACAGCAGCCACTCACCTTTATCAGTGGTCAGACGCTCAGCCTGATCAACGGTGATACCGCAACCACGCGCCCAACCTTCCGCCGCTTTACTCGGTTTACCTTCAGCATCAAACGCCTGGGCAATTGCCGGTCCACGCTTCTCAACTTCACGATCGGGTTGAGATTCCGCCAGGGCAGCGACTTTCAGCGCCAGACGACGCGGAGCAGCAAACCACTCAACATTGCCGTGCGCGAGGCCAGCGTTATCCAGCTCCGCGGTAAAGTTCGCAGCAAAGGACTCAGCCAGGCTGCGCAGTGCTTTTGGTGGCAGCTCTTCAGTGCCGATTTCCACCAGAAAAGTTTTCTCAGACATGGCCGCCTCTTATTTGTCTTTGTTGCACATCGGGAAGCCAAGGGCTTCACGGGAAGCGTAGTAAGCTTCTGCCACTGCTTTGGTCAGCGTGCGAATGCGCAGGATATAGCGCTGGCGCTCGGTGACGGAGATGGCTTTACGCGCATCCAGCAGGTTGAAGCTATGGGCGGCTTTCAGAATACGTTCATACGCAGGCAGTGGCAGCGGGTTTTCCAGCGCCAGCAGTTGCTGTGCTTCTTTCTCGTACTGCTCGAAGCAGGTGAACAGGAAGTCCACATCGGCGTATTCGAAGTTGTAAGTGGATTGCTCCACTTCGTTCTGATGGAACACGTCGCCGTAGGTTGTTTTGCCCAGCGGACCGTCGCTCCAGACCAGGTCGTAAACGCTGTCTACGCCCTGAATGTACATAGCCAGACGTTCCAGACCGTAGGTGATTTCCCCGGTAACTGGCTTACATTCCAGACCACCAACCTGCTGGAAGTAGGTGAACTGCGTGACTTCCATGCCGTTCAGCCACACTTCCCAACCGAGACCCCAGGCACCCAACGTCGGGTTTTCCCAGTTATCTTCCACGAAACGGATATCGTGAATGGTCGGGTCCATACCCAGCTCTTTCAGAGAACCCAGGTACAATTCCTGAATATTGTCCGGTGACGGCTTAATCACTACCTGGAACTGATAGTAGTGCTGTAAGCGGTTCGGGTTTTCGCCATAGCGCCCGTCGGTCGGACGACGAGAAGGCTGCACATAAGCAGTCGCCATCGGTTCCGGCCCCAGTGCACGCAGGCAGGTCATTGGGTGAGATGTCCCCGCGCCGACTTCCATGTCCAATGGTTGAACGATGGTGCAGCCCTGGCGAGCCCAGTAATCCTGTAAGGTCAGGATCAAGCCCTGGAAGGTCCTGGTATCAAACTTTTGCATATTATTTCGTGCTGGATACGTGTGGATTTAAAGGAAGCGGTCAGTATACCCGCTGGCTGCAAGATATACAGTACGAAACGGGAAAAAGGGGGAACTTAGCGCATGGAAAGGTGCAAAAACTGCCCGTCTGCGTCAAATGAGCAGACAAAACTCTCTTTACGGAAGGTAGAACCGCGCATCTCATAGCTACCCTGGAATTGCTCAAGACTGGTGATAGCAATTTTCTGGGCACCCGTATTATAAAGCTCCGATGCTTCACTTTTGCACAATGACTCCATATCCAGTGAACGCGTGGCAGTAATTTTGACCTTTTGCGCTTTCTGCACGGGTGCTGAAGATTGTGGATCGGCGCACCCCGCCAGCAGCAGCGTGAGGATTGCTGGAAAGAAATACTTCATCATCATTTTATTACCGCCTGGTTTACTGGTCAGTCTTATTATTAGTGTCTGGAAACAGATCCTATTGTGAGAATCTCCCCAGGCCATCACAAGCTTTAGCGTAATAACTCGGATTAATCCAGTGAGCGACGTTCGCAAATACCGGTCAGACTTTTTTAATGAAAACAGAGGAACTGATGCAGCCCAAAATTTTCTGGATTGATAACTTACGCGGGATAGCCTGTTTAATGGTTGTGATGATTCACACCACGACCTGGTACATCACCAATGCGCAAAGCGTCAGCCCGGTAAATTGGGATCTTGCCAATGTGCTAAATTCTGCTTCTCGCGTTAGCGTCCCGCTGTTTTTTATGATCTCGGGTTATCTCTTTTTTGGCGAACGCAGCGCCAGACCGCGACATTTCATCCGCATTACGTTGTGCATACTGTTTTACAGCACCGTTGCACTGGCCTACATCCTGCTGTTTACCTCGATCAACGCTGAGCTATCGTTGAAAAACCTGCTACAAAAACCGGTGTTCTACCACCTGTGGTTTTTCTTCGCTATTACCGTTATCTACCTGGTATCCCCGTTAATTCAGGTGAAAAATGTCAGCGGAAAAATGCTGCTGGCATTGATGGTCGTGATTGGTGTTATTGCCAATCCCAATACCGTATCGCAAAAATTGGGCGGCTTTGAGTGGCTACCCATCAACCTGTACATCAGTGGCGATGCGTTCTACTACATTCTGTACGGCCTGCTGGGCCGGGCAATTGGCATGATGGAGACACAAAAGCGCTCACTCACCTGGCTCTGTGCAGCGTTGTGTATCGTCGCCGTGTTTGTTATTTCCCGCGGGACGCTGCATGAGCTCCAGTGGCGAGGTAATTTTGCCGATACCTGGTATCTCTATTGTGGCCCGGCGGTATTTATCTTTGCTGCATCGCTCCTGACGCTGGTCAAAAACACGCTCAGCACACGCACACTGCCCATACTGGGGATTGTTTCCCGTCACTCGTTAGGTATTTACGGTTTCCACGCGCTGATCATTCATGCGCTACGTACCCGCGGTATTGAACTCAAAAACTGGCCACCGCTGGATATGCTATGGATTTTTAGCGCCACGCTGGCGGGCAGCCTATTGCTTTCCATGCTGCTACAGCGCATCGATACGCGCAGACTGGTAAGTTAGAATTCATCAGAATGTGCCTTTTCCGTTGGGTACATCAGCAAAATCAGCCCTGATATACACACACAGAATGCTGCCGGGTACAGCCCCATTTCGAGGGGAGCTAACGGGGCATTCCACACCCCCACGAGCAGTAACCCGACCGTTATGAGCGCAACCATCTGACACACAAAAGCAAAGCGTTCATCACTCTGATTACGGTTTTCAGCTCGCAGGTAAGCGTAGGTCACGAACAATCCGGTCATCAGAACACCTAAAAAGTAACCTTTTCCGCTGAGTAAGGGGCATGACCACCATAGGCCTGCGCAGTAAATGAGTGCGCCGGAAAGAAACAATAGCCATGGCAATAGCCGCGTCGTCTTCATTGGGATCTCCTTATCCTCTACCACGGATACAATATGAATAACCCACTCAAGACAACACAGAAAAACGCTATCCAACTGAAATTTCAGAATACATTCATGCGCATGAGCTATTGATTCAATGGAAACATATATGAGGAAAATCCCCTCTGCTCATCAGAGGGGAACACGATCAGGACATTAAGGGCAGCAATTGCTGATAGATACGACGGAAGGTTTCCCGACGTTGTTGATAACGAGCATGATGCTCTGCATCAGGATAATGCGCCTGCTCCAGCACCAGTTGAGGCAGTAAGTCAGAGAGTGGTTGTTGTGGATTCATCGCAATTTGCGCCAGCCGTGCTGCGCCCAGGGCAGGACCGACATCTCCGCCTGTACGGTAATCCAACTGCAGCCCGCTGATATCGGACAACATCTGCCGCCAGTATTCGCTACGCGCCCCACCACCGATGAGCGTAATGCTGGCCGGTGTAACGCCACAGGCATGTACCACATCCATACCGTCAGCTAAGGCAAATCCCACACCTTCAAGTACCGCTCGCGCCAGTTCTGCCGGACCATGCTGATGCGTCAGGCCAAAAAAGACACCTTTCGCCTGCGGGTTATTGTGCGGCGTACGTTCACCTGACAGATAGGGCAAGAACCAGACCGGTTCAGCCTGCTCATTTGCCTGCTGTGCGGCATCAATCAGCGCAGGTACGCTTGCCAGCCCGGTTAATTTTGCCGCCCAGTCGAGGCAGGATGCGGCGCTCAGCATCACCGACATCAGATGCCACCGTTCAGGCAGCGCGTGGCAAAAGCTGTGTACCGCACTTTCTGGTTTACTGAGAAAGCCGTCGCTTACAGCAAAGTAGACGCCGGACGTACCCAATGACAGCATCGCCTGGCCTGCATTCATCATCCCTACGCCAACCGCACCCGCCGCGTTATCGCCACCACCGGCAACGACCGCAACTTCTGACATGCCCCAGGATTGCGCGACAGCAGGCAACAGCGTTCCGGTAATCGCACTGCCCTCGTACAAGGCCGGCATATGTGCGCGAGTCAGTTGACACGCAGACAACATGACGTCACTCCAGTCACGTTTCGCGACATCCAGCCACATCGTACCTGCGGCATCCGACATATCGCTGGCAAACTCTCCGGTCATACGCAGACGCAGATAATCTTTCGGCAGCAGGACTTTATCAACATGGCTGAAAATGTCCGGTTCATGGCGCTGAACCCACAGCAATTTAGGGGCGGTAAAGCCAGGCATCATCAGATTGCCGGTAATCACACGAGATTGTGGCACCTGATTTTCCAGCATCACGCATTCTTCAGCGCAGCGACCATCATTCCACAGGATTGCCGGACGCAGAACCTTCTGCTGCTTATCAAGCAGCGTCGCGCCGTGCATCTGCCCGGCAATACCTAACGCCTTTACCTCGCTGAGCGAATGTTGCTGGCCCAACGCTTTTACAGCACGATCCGTCGCCAGCCACCACTGTTCAGGATCCTGCTCCGACCATAATGGATGAGGCCGGGAGACGGTCAGTTTCTCCGTGTGCGAGGCCACCACATCGCCCTGCTCGTTCAGCAGAATGGCCTTTACGCCTGATGTACCAAGATCTATCCCGATATACATAGGGTATCGTTCCTTAAAGAAAGGCCCGGTAGCGAATCGCTATCCGGGCTTACGGACGTACTCGGCAGTCCGTTATTTGTCGAACAAATAATGGTTTACCAGATTTTCCAGCTGTTCCTGATGGCCGCTCTGATGCACCGGTGCCAGGTTATGTTGTTCAGCGTACTGCGCAATTTCCGTCAGCGTCATCTGACCTTTCAGAATTTGCTGGCCCAGCTCACCATTCCAACCGGCATAACGTTTTGCCACGCGCTGATCCAGGCCACCGTCTTCAATCATACGGGCCGCAATTTTCAGCGACAGCGCCATGGTATCCATCGCCCCAATATGACCATAGAACAGATCGTATTTATCGGTACTCTGACGACGGACTTTGGCATCAAAGTTCAGGCCACCTGTGGTAAATCCGCCCGCTTTCAGGATTTCGTACATGACCAGCGCATTCTCTTCTACGCTGTTCGGGAATTGGTCGGTATCCCAGCCCAGTTGTGCGTCGCCACGGTTCGCATCGACGGAACCAAATAGCCCCAGAGCAATCGCCGTAGCGATTTCGTGGTGGAACGAATGGCCTGCCAGCGTGGCATGGTTCGCTTCAATATTCAGTTTGATCTCTTTTTCCAGACCGAACTGCTTCAGGAATCCGTAAACGGTCGCGGCATCGTAGTCATACTGGTGTTTCGTGGGTTCTTGCGGCTTCGGTTCGATCAGTAAGGTGCCCTGGAAACCGGTTTTGTGTTTATGCTCGACCACCAGTTGCATAAAGCGGCCAATCTGCTCACGTTCCTGACGCAGGTCGGTATTAAGCAGCGTTTCATAACCTTCACGGCCGCCCCACAGAACGTAGTTCTCGCCACCTAATTTATGTGTGGCATCCATGGCAGTCACGACCTGCGTGGCCGCCCAGCTGAAGACTTCCGGGTCCGGGTTAGTCGCCGCACCTGCGCCATAACGTGGGTTAGTAAAGCAGTTTGCCGTACCCCACAGCAGTTTCACGCCGCTCTGTTCCTGTTTTGCCGCCAGCACATCCACCATCTGGGCAAAGTTATTTTTATACTCTTTCAGTGACGCGCCTTCAGGCGAGACGTCAACATCATGGAAGCAGTAATAAGGCACATTCAGCTTATGGAAAAACTCAAAGGCCACATCCGCTTTACGTTTTGCCAGCGCCAATGCTTCACCCGGCTGTTGCCACGGACGGTCGAAGGCCCCCATACCGAACATATCCGCACCGTTCCAGCAGAAAGTGTGCCAGTAGCAGGCGGCAAAACGCAGATGATCTTCCATGCGCTTGCCCAGCACGATTTCATCAGGGTTGTAATGGCGAAATGCGAGTGGGTTAGTGGATTTTGTACCTTCAAAACGAACGCGATCAAGTTGGTCAAAATAAGCCTGCATAATAAGCTCCATAATCAGGTAATACGGCAAGTAAACTGCGATACAGTCATACTGGAATTTCCTGATTTATTGCTCAATTACGTTATTTCACACCGCCATTAAGAGAATACCCAAATGTGCGCTGGCTCCCAAAAATGCACACTGAATAAGCAATTAAAAAAGCGATCGCGATCGGCTCTTCATCAATAAACAAAAAACCGTAATACGCAGATAAGAAATGACAATTGTCTTCCTGGTCGGGGTGTGTGAATTTTGCGTAGCGTTACGCAAATAAGAAATTTGTCACGCTTCATCAAGTAGTCGCACCTGCGGTTTTGGTAGTATCGACAGGCCACGTTAACCTTTCAGGATAGGCTCTTATGTTTGATAAACGACACCGCATCACCCTATTATTTAATGCTAATAAAGCCTATGACCGCCAGGTGGTAGAGGGCGTAGGTGAATATTTACAGGCATCGCAATCCGAGTGGGATATATTCATTGAGGAAGATTTCCGTGCCCGTATTGATAATATCAAAGACTGGTTAGGCGACGGTGTTATTGCTGATTATGACGATGATGACATTGCGCAATTACTTGCCGATGTCGATGTTCCCATCATCGGTGTCGGTGGTTCCTACCATCTTGAAAGCGATTATCCACCCGTCCATTACATTGCGACTGATAACCATGCACTGGTGGAAAGCGCTTTTTTGCATCTAAAAGAAAAAGGGGTCAACCGATTCGCATTTTATGGTCTGCCCTCTTCCAGCGGCAAGCGCTGGGCTGCCGAGCGTGAATATGCCTTTTGCCAGTTGGTCGCCAAAGAGAAGTACCGTGGTGTTGTCTATCAGGGGCTGGAAACCGCACCAGAAAACTGGCAGCACGCTCAAAATCGACTGGCGGACTGGCTGCAAACTTTACCCCCGCAAACCGGTATTATCGCCGTGACCGACGCGCGTGCGCGGCATGTTCTGCAGGCTTGCGAGCATTTGCATATCCCGGTGCCGGAAAAACTGTGTGTCATTGGGATCGATAACGAAGAACTCACCCGTTACCTGTCCCGCGTCGCGCTGTCATCCGTCGCTCAGGGCGCACGACAGATGGGCTATCAGGCTGCAAAACTTCTGCACCGCTTACTGGCGAATGAAGAACTGCCGCTGCAGCGCATTCTGGTGCCTCCGGTACGCGTCGTGAATCGTCGTTCAACCGACTATCGCTCATTGACCGATCCCGCCGTCATTCAGGCAATGCACTTTATCCGCAACCATGCCTGTAAAGGCATCAAAGTCGAACAAGTGCTGGATGCAGTTGGGATTTCACGTTCGAATCTCGAGAAGCGCTTTAAAGACGAGGTCGGGGAGACCATCCACGCCGTGATTCATGCCGAAAAACTGGAAAAAGCGCGTAGCCTGTTGATCTCCACGACGCTCGCGATAAACGAAATTTCACAAATGTGCGGCTACCCGTCGTTGCAGTATTTCTATTCCGTTTTCAAGAAAGAGTATGACACGACGCCAAAAGAGTACCGTGACATGAACAGTGAGGTGTTGCTGTAATGGGAATTGTGCCGGATGGCGGCTTCGCCTTATCCGGCCGACAGAGCGACTCACAGGCCTGATAAGCGTCGCGCCATCAGGCCTGTGGAATTACATATGCGCGGCGATTAAACGCTGGTTATCCTGGTACATCGCGAACAGATAGTTATTGTAACTCTGTCCTTTGGTGGAGTACCCCTTCAGCTTATGGATCATCGCGGTCGCTGTCACTTCCTGATCGGCTTTACGCAACTGCGCGCGCGATTTACGGAAGGAAGAGTATGCCGGGTGCGTGTTCAGGTTAATGACATAGGCATTCACCGACTCTTTTACCGATTCAAACTGTGAATAGCCTTTCACCTTACCGGGTGCATTGTTGCAGCGGCCTTTGACACATTTCATGCCAAACAGGTTGTTATTGCTACGCGCCAGTTTCGATGTGCCCCAACCGCTTTCAGCCGCAGCCATAGTCGCCACCATACTGGTAGGAATGATGTCTACGCGCTCAAGCAACGTATTCCATGGAATTTTACGCGTGTTACCAGACCAGCTCACCTTGTAGCGTTTCGCGATGTCTTTCATACGCGTACGCTCAGTCGGTGACCAGCGATTCTGGTACTGCTTTGAGATCAGCCAGTTACGGTCCGCCGTAATGGCAGCATTTTGACTGGTAATATAAGGCATAACCGTCCGGAGAAACGCTTTTTTCCTTGGTGTTCCGGAAGGGTATTTTCGCAAATCAGGAAGTGAACTACTCTTTGCACTATTGCGAGAATACTCTTGTTTACTGCTTACCTGTGTATTACTTGCCTTGATTACCTGGGGCTTATGACTCGTTGTTGCCGTGTGTGTCTTTGCCAGCACCTCACCCGAAAATGCAATGGTGAGTAACATAAGAATCATTGCCCCATATCGTCGAATGGGAGTCAATATCATTAGGTCTCCTGGTCGGATTTAAACATTCCAACACCTTATATTTTTCACAAAAATGAGAGATGAATCTCAAATCATATCAAAAATAGCCGTCAAGAGCACCCAAAGGAATAGTCCAATTCTGAAACTATGTCACGTACAAACCGTTCCGGGTGCGGTTAATTCGAAGAAAATGTGGAGGTTATCGCAAAATCAGGTCGTTTTTTGCGCGTGATCGCTCACCCTCGTCTCTCATCCGGGCAAAATCGACGCTAAGGATGAGTTTCCGCTCTGATTTCACTGGCAAACTGGCGTAAATCGCAGCATCAAGGACAGCATTATGAAACTTGCCGCCGTTGCGCTGGTATTACTGCCCGGCATTGCCATCGCCTCATCATGGACTTCTCAGGGATTCCCGACTTTCGAAGCGGAAGGTACGGGTAAATTTGTCAGCCATGCAGCGTTGACGAAGGGTACTCGCCCTTTGACCCTGAATTTTGACCAACAGTGCTGGCAGCCTACAGATGCCATTAAACTCAATCAGATGCTGTCGCTAAAACCCTGTGAAGGCACACCGCCACAGTGGCGTTTATTTAAAGACGGCGATTACACATTGGAAGTCGATACCCGCTCCGGTACACCGACGCTAATGCTGTCAGTAAAAAATGAGGCGGACCCCATCACCGCCCAGATCCGCCAGTGTCCAAAATGGGATGGCTCGCCACTGACGCTGGATGTGAGCCAGACCTTCCCGGAAGGCACCGTGGTACGTGATTACTATAGCCAGCAAACGGCAACGGTGAAAAACGGAACCATTACCCTACAACCCGACGCGGCCGGTAATGGACTTTTACTGTTAGAACGGGCGGAAACAGATACACCTGCCGCTTTCGACTGGCACAACGCCACGGTGTATTTCGTACTGACAGACCGCTTTGAAAACGGTGATCCAACTAATGATCACAGCTATGGACGTCGCAATGACGGTATGCAGGAAATTGGTACCTTTCACGGGGGAGATTTACGCGGGCTGACCAACAAACTCGACTACCTGCAACATCTGGGCATCAACGCCTTGTGGATCAGCGCACCGTTTGAACAAATCCACGGCTGGGTTGGCGGTGGTACTAAAGGCGATTTTCCCCACTACGCCTATCACGGTTACTACACCCAGGACTGGACCACGCTCGACGCCAATATGGGTAACGAGGCCGACCTGCGCGCGCTGGTTGACGGCGCGCATCAACGCGGCATCCGCATTCTGTTCGATATTGTCATGAACCATACCGGTTACGCCACGCTGGCGGATATGCAGGAGTACCAGTTTGGGGCGTTGTACTTGTCAGGTGAGGAACTGGAAAAAACGCTCGGTGAACGCTGGACGGACTGGAAACCCGTGTCCGGGCAGAGCTGGCACAGCTTTAATGATTACATCAACTTCAGTGATAAAGCCGCGTGGGAAAAATGGTGGGGGGAAAAGTGGATCCGCACTGACATTGGCGACTACGACAATCCAGGTTTTGACGACCTGACCATGTCGCTGGCTTTCCTGCCCGATCTGAAAACGGAGTCCACTACGCCTTCGGGTTTGCCGAATTTTTATCAACACAAGCCGGATACCCACGCCAAAGCCATCCCTGGTTATACGCCACGAGATTATCTGACTCACTGGCTCAGCCAGTGGGTGCGTGACTACGGCATTGACGGTTTTCGGGTCGATACCGCTAAACATGTCGAGCTTCCGGCCTGGCAACAGCTAAAAGCGCAGGCCAGCTCAGCGTTGGCCGAATGGAAGAAAGCTAATCCAGACAAAGCGCTGGATGATAACCCCTTCTGGATGACCGGTGAGGCATGGGGACATGGCGTCATGCAAAGCGATTATTACCGCCACGGTTTCGATGCGATGATCAATTTTGACTATCAGGAGCAGGCGGCCGGGGCCGTCGATTGTCTGGCGAATATCGATCTCACCTGGCAGCAGATGGCCGATAAATTGCAGAATTTCAACGTGCTAAGCTATCTCTCATCACACGACACCCGGCTGTTCCGTGAAGGTGGAGACAAAGCCGCCGAGTTGTTATTGCTGGCACCTGGCGCGGTACAACTTTTTTACGGTGACGAGTCGGCACGCCCCTTCGGCCCAACCGGCTCAGACCCGTTACAAGGTACGCGCTCGCAGATGAACTGGCAGGACGTTAGCGGGAAATCGGCCGCCAGCGTCGCACACTGGCAGCGCATTAGCCAGTTCAGGGCCCGCCATCCCGCAATCGGAGCGGGTAAACAAACCACGCTTTCATTAAAGCAAGGATACGGATTTATCCGCGAACACGGCGACGATAAGGTCATGGTCGTGTGGGCCGGACAACGCTGATCCCAACAGGCTTCTCGTGCTCAACGGCGCGGGAAGCCAGATTCAATATAAAAAACTATCCAGCAAAAAATCTGCAGCACAAAACATCAATTCGGCTCTGTAGGCCTGATTTGCACCCCGCCATAGGTAGCGCTATGGTTAGCCACTTTAATACTGAGTTCGACAGACCACCTGCTATGACATTCTCACTTTTTGGCGACAAATTTACCCGCCATTCAGGCATCACACGCCTGATGGAGGACCTCAACGACGGCTTACGCACCCCAGGCGCTATCATGCTCGGTGGCGGTAATCCGGCACAAATCCCAGAGATGCAAAATTACTTTCAGTCTCTGCTGGCTGAGATGCTGGAAAACGGCAAAGCCACTGATGCGCTTTGTAATTATGACGGTCCACAAGGTAAAACCGAGCTACTGTCTGAGCTGGCGAAACTGCTACGTGAAAAGCTGGGTTGGGATATCGAACCACAAAATATTGCACTGACAAATGGCAGTCAGAGCGCGTTTTTCTACTTATTCAACCTCTTCGCCGGACGTCGCGCCGATGGAACCACCCGAAAAGTGTTGTTCCCGTTGGCACCGGAATACATTGGTTATGCCGATTCAGGGCTCGAAGAAGACCTTTTCGTTTCAGCACGCCCAAACATCGAACTGTTACCGGAAGGTCAGTTTAAGTATCACGTTGACTTTGAACACCTGCATATCGGCGAAGAGACAGGCATGATTTGCGTGTCACGTCCGACGAACCCGACCGGCAATGTGATCACCGATGAAGAGTTGATGAAGCTGGACCGGCTGGCCAATCAGCATGGAATTCCGCTGGTTATCGATAACGCCTATGGTGTCCCCTTCCCAGGCATCATTTTTAGCGAAGCGCGTCCGTTGTGGAACCCAAACATTGTACTGTGCATGAGCCTTTCCAAGCTGGGGCTACCGGGCTCTCGCTGCGGCATCATTATTGCTAATGAAAAAATCATCACCGCCATCACCAATATGAACGGCATTATCAGCCTTGCGCCTGGCGGAATGGGTCCGGCAATCATGTGCGAAATGATCAAGCGCAACGACCTTCTGCGTCTGTCTGAGACGGTTATCAAACCGTTTTATTACCAGCGAGTTCAGGAAACAATTGCGATTATTCGCCGCTATTTATCTGAAGATCGCTGCCTGATTCATAAACCCGAAGGGGCGATTTTCCTGTGGTTATGGTTCAAGGATTTACCGATTTCCACCGAGCTGTTATATCAGCGTCTGAAAGCGCGCGGTGTCCTGATGGTGCCTGGCGACTATTTCTTCCCAGGGCTGGATAAACCCTGGCCGCATACGCATCAGTGCATGCGGATGAATTACGTACCGGAACCGGAAAAAATCGAGGCTGGCGTGAAGATTCTGGCTGAAGAGATAGAACGCGCCTGGCTTGAAGGCTGACGAAAACCCCGACCTCAGTGCAGGTCGGGACTCGCTTTACAGCGGTTGTGACCGCAGACGCTGCCGCTGAATACTAACAGCATCAATGCACTGCAACGCGCTGGTCGGGCAGGCTTCTACACACGCCGGCCCCGTCTCGCGATGCCAGCACAGATCGCATTTAATCGCCTGCACCCGTGACGTGTGCGCGACGACATTCATCGCCCCAAACGGGCAGGCCAGCATACAGCTTTTACAACCAATGCAACGCGCCTGTTCAACGAAGATATGTCCATGTTCACGGCGAATAGCGTACGTGGGACAGACGTTAGCGCAGGGCGCATCCTCGCATTGATGGCAGGCAACTGCAGTGGTAAACGCATCATCTTTGATAACCCGGATCCGCGGGGCAAATGCTCCAGAGGAGACGGCCGCACAATCCTGGTTTTCCTGATGCGCGACGACACAGGCAACTTCACAGGTACGACACCCAATACACTTCGCCGCATCCGCCATAATAAACGCGTTCATTGCCCCCTCCATCTGCATGAAAATCACAGAGTGCCAGAGAGCCCGGTTATGCTGCCTTGATCGGACAAGGGAAACGGTTAAATTTTGTCAGGCTTCGGTTACGCCGAATTAATATGCTCCTTACAATAGCGGCGCTTCCACGCCGCCGGTGTCAGGCTGGTGTGCTTACGAAAGATTTTGCGAAAATAACCGACGTCATTAAATCCGCATTTCATCGCCACTTCAGTTAACGACAGTGAATCGCTAATGAGCAGCTTTTCTGCTGCTCTCACCCGTTGACGATGCAGCGCCTCGGTTAATGTCAGTTGAAAAGCACCACGAAATACACGCCCCAGATAGTCCGCATTACAATGTAGCTCTTTTGCCAGCGCTGAAGCCGAAATCGGCAGATGAAACTGAGTATGTATAATTTGCTGGGCCTTCCATGCCAGCGCATTACCAGGGCTATCAGCGGGCTGTTCGCTGGCAGCGGCGGATATTTGCTGCAGAATCAACAGCAAGAGCAGCTCTAATGCGATACTGCGATGTATATTTTCTTGCTCACGTAAGAACTGGCGAAACAGCGAAATAATATACTGCGGCTCACTCACCCGGGTATGCTGAGGAATTGTGAGTAGCGGTTCAGGTATGGCTGCGTCGGTTTCTGCCGCCACCTCAAAGTGCAGCCAGTAAAACTTCAGGTCGGCTGGAAATTGCCCCACGCCGATATGTAATCGTTGCGGCCATAACAGCAAACTTTCACCGGCATTCACGCGAAAAAGATCATTACCCTCGCGAATCGTTAATGTCCCTTTTTCAACAAAAATTATTTCCCAGGATTGCAATTGCCGTGCCGGATGACTACCGACACCACGGGAAATAAATAAGCCACCATTTTGCACTTTAATCGGAAGAGACATGGATAATTCGAGCATAACTATTCAAACCTCTGCTTTTTACATTATCTAACGTGCTCTTTACCTTTGATTATTCACGATAAAATCATGTTCTGCCGGATCAAAATCACATTTTCATAATGAAGTCGGAATTGTCATCTTTTTATACTTTTCCCTTCCCTTGTTGCGCTAAACATTTCGTGCAGAATAAATAACGTACTTTGCAAATTACCACTAAAAAACCCGCAATGTAGCGGGATACTTTCTGAACATCATCTCCAGGAGTTATTTATGACTTCGGCTCCGATTACGACAAGCGATTTAGCGCAACGTGCGCAAGACGACAAATTATCTCTGCGTGAAAAGATAGGTTATGGATTAGGCGATGCGGGTGGAACGGTAATTACCTGCCTGATCATGAACTTCCTCACCTTTTTCTACACCGACGTGTTCGGTTTAACGCCCGCACTGGTCGGTACACTGTTTATCGCTTTGCGTGTATTTGATGCCATTTCCGACCCCATTATGGGCATACTCGCCGACCGCACACAAAGCCGTTGGGGGCGCTTTCGCCCATGGCAACTGTGGATCGCAGTTCCCATTGGCATCATTGGTGTACTGACCTTTACCGTCCCGGACGCCAGTATGGGCGTAAAAATCGCGTGGGCGTTTGGCACCTATCTGCTGCTTTCCGTCGGCTACACCGCCATCAACGTGCCGTATTGCGCGCTGATCAACACCATGACAACCCGTCACAGTGAGGTCATCGGCTGTCAGTCCTGGCGCTTTGTGCTGTGCGGTGTAGCTGGATTCCTTGTCTCCGTAGGTCTGCCGTGGATGGTCGATGCTCTCGGTCAGGGCAATGCCGCGCAGGGTTATCAGTTCGGCGTTGGCATACTGTGTGCTATCGCGGTGGTAATGTTCCTGTGCTGTTTCTTCTGGGTGCGCGAGCGCGTGCCGCTGGCGATGATGGGGAAATTTACCCTGCGCGAACATATCGGCGGACTACGTAAAAATGACCAGCTATTGCTGATGCTGGTGATGTCATTCCTGCTGATCAACGTTTTCAATATTCGCGGCGGCGGGTACATGTACTTCATTACCTACGTGCTGAAAGGCAGTACCGCTTACACGTCGCTGTTTTTCACCATGGTCACCTTCGCGTCCATCCTTGGCTCGGTGATTGTCAGTCCGCTAACCCGTCGCATCGATACCGTCAAACTCTATTACTACACCAACCTGGTACTGGCCGCGCTGGCGGTAATGATGTGGTTCCTGCCAACCGGCCCGGCCTATCAGACATTGTGGCTGGCGGTGATCCTCGGCAACGGCATTATTCTGGGCTTCACACTTCCGTTGCACTTCTCACTGATGGCTTTTGCCGACGATTACGGCGAGTGGAAAACCGGCGTTCGTTCATCAGGCATGAACTTCGCCTTCAACCTGTTTTTCATCAAACTGGCCTGGGCTTCCAGCGCGGGGATCATCAGCTTGTTGTTTATTTTTGTCGCCTATCAGCCAGGTGCCGGCAACCAAACTGTCAGTTCATTGCAAGGTATTACTGCCATGGAGACGCTGCTGCCGGCACTGTTCCACCTTCTGCTGGCACTCTTTATCCGCATCTGCAAACTCAATAACCCGATGATGTCGCGTATTTCCACCGATCTGCGTCAGCGTCATGTACAGCCTTAAGGAGCACGAAATGAACGTACTGGAAGTCGACCTGCATAAGCTCACGGTCAGCGATCCGTTCCTCGGACAATATCAGCAGCTGGTGCGTGATGTGGTGATCCCCTACCAGTGGGATGCACTCAATGACCGCATCGCCGAAGCCGATCCCAGCCATGCGATAGAAAACTTCCGTATTGCGGCCGGGCAACAAGAGGGCGAATTTTACGGCATGGTTTTCCAGGATAGCGACGTCGCGAAATGGCTGGAGGCTGTCGCTTGGTCACTGTGCCAAAAACCGGATGCCGAGCTCGAGAAAACCGCTGATGAGGTCATTGAACTGGTGGCTGCGGCACAGTGTGAAGATGGCTATCTCAATACTTACTTTACGGTAAAAGCACCGGATGAACGCTGGACCAACCTCGCCGAATGCCATGAACTGTACTGCGCCGGTCATTTAATTGAAGCGGGCGTCGCCTTCTTCCAGGCCACGGGAAAACGTCGCCTGTTAGACGTCGTTTGCCGCCTGGCAGATCATATCGACAGCGTGTTTGGGCTCGGAAAAAATCAACTGCGCGGCTACCCCGGACATCCGGAAATTGAACTGGCGCTCATGCGATTGTACGAAGTGACCCAGCAATCACGCTATATGACGTTGGTAAACTACTTTGTTGAGCAGCGCGGCACACAGCCTCATTTCTACGACGAAGAGTACGAAAAACGCGGAAAAACCTCTTACTGGCACATATACGGCCCGGCGTGGATGGTGAAGGACAAACCTTACAGTCAGGCACATCAACCGATTTCAGAACAGCAAACAGCCATCGGTCATGCCGTGCGCTTTGTCTATCTGATGACTGGCGTTGCGCATCTGGCGCGTTTAAGCCAGGACGAGAGCAAACGTCAGGATTGTCTGCGTCTGTGGAACAATATGGCCCAGCGCCAGCTGTATATTACGGGTGGAATCGGCTCTCAGAGCAGCGGTGAAGCATTTAGCAGCGATTACGATCTACCCAACGATTCCGTATATGCAGAAAGCTGCGCCTCAATCGGATTGATGATGTTCGCCCGCCGGATGCTGGAGATGGAGGCCGACAGCCAGTATGCCGATGTCATGGAGCGTGCATTGTACAACACCGTACTCGGTGGCATGGCGCTGGACGGCAAGCATTTTTTCTACGTTAACCCGCTGGAAGTGCATCCTAAATCGTTAAAATTCAATCATATTTATGATCACGTTAAACCTGTTCGTCAGCGCTGGTTCGGTTGCGCCTGCTGTCCACCGAATATCGCCCGCGTCTTAACCTCAATTGGTCATTACCTCTACACACCACGTCAGGACGCGCTGTATATCAATATGTATGTGGGCAATAGCATGGAGGTTCCCGTTGAGAACGGGACGCTCAAATTACGCATTAGTGGCAACTATCCGTGGCATGAGCAGGTAAAAATCACCATTGATTCAGTCCAGCCGGTGTATCACACCCTGGCGTTACGCCTGCCAGACTGGTGCTCCGCACCACAGGTCACACTGAATGGTCTGCCGGTTGAACAGGATATTCGCAAAGGGTATCTGCACATCAGTCGCACCTGGCAGGAGGGCGATACGCTCAGCCTGACGCTTCCTATGCCAGTGCGTCGGGTGTACGGGAACCCACTTGTTCGCCATGTTGCGGGTAAAGTTGCCGTTCAACGTGGACCGCTGGTGTATTGCCTGGAGCAAGCCGACAATGGTGAAGAGTTACATAACCTGTGGCTGCCGAAAGAGAGTGAATTCAGGGTATTTGAGGGTAAGGGATTGTTCAGCCATAAAATGCTGATTCAAGCTGAAGGCGTGAAACACAGCGCGAACGATGCGACGCAACAGTCCTTGTGGCACTACGATGTCTCCCCCTCTTCCCGCAAGGCGCAGACATTAACATTTATTCCGTGGTTTAGCTGGGCAAACCGTGGTGAAGGTGAAATGCGCATCTGGGTAAATGAGCGGTAAGTGAAAACATGCCGGATGGCGACGCTTCATGTCTTATCCGGCCTGCAACACTGAAAAAATTGCCCTCCTCCATGAGGACAAACGGGTGAGAATCAGAAGCGCCAGCTCACCCCTGACAGGAAAGTAAAGCTGTCGTCGCGATCGACCATTGGGCTATTCTTAATATCATCCGGTAGCACGCTATAGTTGGCGCTTGCCAGCAACGTCAGATTAGTGGTTAACGCATATTTTGCCGACAGCCCGACATAGGGCGTCCAGCTATCGCCTGGGGAATAACTTGATAACCCGCTACGGCGGGATTCATTGCCGGAAATGCCGTAGTAATATTCGTTGAAGTTTTCGTCATAATAGAGCACGCCAATCGCAGGCGTCAGCGTCAGCTTGCCCATTGGCATTTGGCGGAACAGCGACAATTCCCCGACCCAACCATTGCTGTTGTCCAGAACATCTGCCGCCGCGGAGACTTTCACGCTGCCCCATTTCTCATGGTGATACCACGCGGCGCCCGCCATAGCGGTCGCATCGCGCTTATCCAGCTTTTTCATCGCATGATCGTCGTTATCACCTGGATCAAACTCAAGCGGCATGTATGAGGCAGTAAGACTAAATTCATTACTTTTACTCTTCGACAAAATATAGCCTAACGTTGTTTGCCTAAAATAAAATGATTCACTTTCATAACTGACAAGCGGTACTGCGTGAACATTATCATTATATCCACGATAAGGAGATTCATTATATACAGCGCCACCGCCAATAGAAAATTCCGCGGCTGTCGCACTCGCCATAAAAGAAAAGGCAAATAGCGCCACAATATTGCGTTTAATTAACATGCCAACATTCCATTTTAAAATAAGCTACAAAGCGCGTGCATAATAATGCTTACAATTTCATCGGTGCAACATCCATATTTATATAGTAATATATAAAAAATTATATATATCGGGCTTGGCGATGAATAAATTACAACTCAAACACCGGGAACTGAAGATTATTTCGGTCATTGCTGCCAGTGAAAACATCAGTCACGCTGCCACAGTTCTCGGCATTGCACAGGCCAATGTCAGCAAATATCTTGCTGATTTTGAATCAAAAGTAGGGCTAAAGGTGTTTGACCGAACCACCCGGCAGCTGACCCTCACGCCGTTTGGTACTGCGCTGCTCCCTTACATCAATGACATGTTAGATCGAAACGATCAGTTGAATAATTTCATTGCTGATTATAAGCATGAAAAACGTGGCAAAGTAACGGTATATGCACCAACCGGAATTATTGCCTACTTATCACAACATGTTATTGCTAAAATCCATGATATTGGTGGTATTAGCCTTTCGCTAAAAACATGTAATCTGGAACGGAAAGCATTTTATGAAGGCGTAGAGTTTCCCGATGACTGTGACGTTTTAATCACTTATGCGCATCCCAAAGACGAATCATTGGTCGCCAGTTTTATTACTAAATATGCAGTAACGGCCTTTGCCAGCCCGGAATATATTAGCACTCATCCTATAAGTGGCCCTGAAGATCTTGAACAGCACTCTTGTATTCTGATTGATTCCATGATGATCGACGATGCCAATATTTGGCGATTTACCTCCACCGGTGGCAAAGAGATGCACGACTACCGCGTGACGGGAAATTACGTCTGCGACAACACGCAGTCTGCACTGGCGCTGGCTCGAAACCATCTGGGCATTGTTTTTGCGCCGAATACGAGCGTGCAAAAGGATGTTCAGGCCGGGCTGCTAGTTCCGTGTTTCTCTGAACAACATGAATGGTGGCTGGATTTGGTCGCGATCTTCCGCAAGCGTGAATATCAGCCCTGGCGAGTGCAGTTTATTCTAGATGAGATGTTGGCAGAGATACGCCAGCAGCTTACTCAGGCGCTACGACAGCCTGAGTAGGCCAAATAGCCGGCGTCTAGTGGTCGAGATACAGGTAGTGCACCCAGCTGGTCATCCGCAGCAGGACCTTGCGCATGACCGACACATGTTCAAAGTGGTCTGAGTAGACAGCGACCTGGGCGTAAATCCCATCAGGTAACGCGCTCACATCCGCATTTTCATTCAATTCGATTGTGGCAATCACCCCTTCTGAACCAGGCGTAGAATTCAACGATTGCAACGCCCCGTTCGACTGATACGTCCCTCCCGGAACGGCTGGGCTAATAGCCGCCAGCTTACCGCTAAACACTTTACCCGGTAGTGCATTAAACACCACTTCGGCTTCATCGCCGGGTTCCAGTCGCAGCAACGAATTTTGGCGGAATTGGGCGATAATTTGCCGTTTTTGATCCGGAATAAACACCATTACCGGGCGCATCGGCAGCGCAGCGGCATAGGTTCCCGGCCGCATCAATACCTGCGTAACGTAACCATCACTGGGTGCGCGAACCACGGTTTGGTCAAGATTAAACTCCGCTTCAGCCAGCTGTGCTTTCAGACTGGCAATTTGCGAATTTTCACCCAACACCAGGCTGTCTAACTGACTCTGTATTTGCTGTTGTTCTGCAACGGAGGATTTCACCGACGCTTCCTGCGCCAGATAGTTTTGCCGCGCCGCATCAATATCGCGTTCAGAGAAAGGATTCACCTTCGCCTGACTCCCCTGCGCATAGCGTTGGTAATCTTTCGCCAGCTTGTCACGTGTGGCTTTTGCCCGCTGCGTATTTGCAGCCATTTCATCCAGCTGCGCAGCAAGAGCCTGCTCTTTATGCTGGGCCGTGACAATATCGGCTTTCAGGCGGTCAACCCGCGCCTGATAACGCCCCGGATTCAGTTTAAACAGAACTTCGCCTTTTTTGATCAGCGTGTTCTTCTTATCCGTGACTTCCGTTACCACTCCCGTTACTTGTGGCACGACGGGAATAGAAATTACCGCCTTTTGTGCTTTAAATGTATACGGGTGGTTATAATTCATCAGTAATATAAGACCACACACAATAAATATGCCACCCAATGCCGCTGTAGGTACGGTCCATTTATTGACAGGAATTTTAAAAATCTTAAATATCGACCAGGCACATGCCACATAGGTTAGAACAATCAGTAAATCCATCGATATTACTCCGCCGGAGAGGTCTTCGCCTCACCCAGTTTCTTTTCCAGATCGGCAACCCTTGCCTGAAGCTGGATCAGGGAAGAATCCGCGCTCTGCATGCCCCACCCGCGTTCCGGACGATAAAGCGTTGCCCAGATCCATAAAAAGGGCCAAATAACATGTAAGGTAAACAAACTAACCCAGCCCGCGACGTGTATTGCGTCAGCATGTGGATGGTTACGTTTCTTTGCAATTAGATAGGGAATATCATGCAGAATAATAATCCCGTAAAAAATGACCAGGAATACAAAAATAAGCACTCCTAATGCAAAATAATCAAGGAACATATTTGCCTCAGGGATTTAAATTAAATAATCGGCTGCTGTTTGATTTAAACAATAGCGTTGATAATAGTAGTGGAATGACCAGATTGGATGCAATGGTGTTATTTATATAACGATATATGGGTTTCTATATATACCCGTCGTCTTTCGAGCGGCAGGACATAACTTGATGCCCGGTACGCTAAACGCGTCCGGGCAGTAAGTGACGGGATATTAGAACAGTCCTAGCGGTTTATCCGAGTAGCTCACCAACAGGCATTTGGTTTGCTGATAATGCTCGAGCATCATTTTGTGTGTCTCGCGCCCGATGCCCGACTGCTTATAGCCGCCGAACGCGGCGTGGGCCGGGTAAGCGTGGTAACAGTTGGTCCAGACACGGCCTGCCTGAATACCGCGTCCCATCTTGTATGCCAGATTACCGTTGCGACTCCAGACACCGGCGCCTAGCCCATATTGCGTGTCATTGGCGATTTCCAGCGCCTCATCCATGGTTTTAAAGGTGGTGACCGCCAGTACCGGGCCAAAGATCTCCTCCTGGAAAACACGCATGTTGTTCTTACCGAACAGAATGGTCGGTTCGAGGTAGTAGCCTTCTTTTAGCTCACCCTCCAGCTGCTTACGCCGTCCGCCGGTCAGCACATCCGCCCCTTCTTTCTTACCAATATCGATGTAATTCAGAATGGTTTCCAGTTGACCATGGGAAACCTGCGCCCCCATTTGTGTGATGCTGTCCAACGGGTTGCCGCTGCGGATACTCTCTACGCGACGAATCGCTCTTTCCATGAAACGTTCGTAAATGGATTCCTGTACCAATGCGCGGCTTGGGCAGGTACATACCTCACCCTGGTTAAATGCAAATAGCGCAAAGCCTTCCAGCGCCTTGTCGAAGAACGCATCTTCTTCATCCATCACATCAGCGAAGAAGATATTTGGCGACTTACCGCCCAGTTCCAGCGTCACCGGGATGATGTTTTGCGTTGCGTACTGCATGATCTGCTGCCCGACTTCCGTCGAACCGGTAAACGCCACTTTCGCAATGCGTTTTGACGTCGCCAGATACTCCCCGATTTCCCCACCCGCGCCGTTCACCACGTTCACCACGCCAGGCGGTAGCAGGTCACCGACCACTTCCATCAGCAGCAGCACAGAAAGCGGTGTCAGACGCGCAGGTTTGAGCACTACGCAGTTCCCCGCCGCCAGCGCAGGCGCCATCTTCCAGCTCGCCATCAGCAGTGGGAAGTTCCACGGAATAATTTGTCCTACCACGCCAAGAGGTTCGTGGAAGTGATACGCCACAGTGTCGCTATCAACTTCACTAATTCCCCCTTCCTGTGCGCGGATACAGGAGGCGAAGTAGCGGAAATGGTCAATGGCCAGCGGCACGTCAGCGGCGCTGGTTTCGCGAATAGGTTTGCCGTTATCCCAGGTTTCTGCGGTGGCCAACAGCTCCAGGTTTTGCTCCATACGGTCGGCAATTTTGAACAGAATCGCCGCCCTGTCCTGCACCGAGGTATGCGCCCACTGCTCTTTAACTTTGTGCGCAGCATCCAGTGCCAGGTCGATATCCTTTTTGCCGGAAGAGGCCACTTCGCACAGTAATTGCCCGGTGACTGGCGTCAGATTTTGGTAATACTCACCGTCCACCGGTGCGACCCAGTTGCCGCCGATAAAGTTATCGTATCGGGCCTTTAACTTCAGAGGGTAACCATATTCGCCGGGATAAATACGCGTTGAAGGGGGGTTATTGGTCATGACCGTCTCCTTGCTGTAGGGGTATTACAAAGGTAGACGGGACTGGCGAATTATTCGCCAGCCTTTTACTGCTTTACGACAGATATCACGAATTACATTGCCGCGCGGTAGATCGCCATGATTTCCTCATGGGTCGCCTGGATCGGGTTAGTAAAGCCACAGGCATCTTTCAGGGCATTGGTAGCCAGAACAGCAAAGTCTTCTTCCTTAACGTTCAGCTCACGCAAACCTGCCGGAATATTCACTTTCTGGGCCAGTTCACGGATTGCCGCGATGCAGGCTTCGGCGCCTTGCGCTTCGTTCAATCCAGCCACGTCGACGCCCATTGCCGCAGCGCAATCGCGCAGACGCGCTGCGGCAACCTTGCTATTGAACACCTGAACGTGCGGCAGCAGTACTGCGTTGCAGACACCGTGTGGCAGGTCGTAGAAACCACCCAACTGATGCGCCATCGCGTGAACGTAACCAAGAGAGGCGTTGTTGAATGCCATACCCGCGAGGAACTGCGCATAAGCCATCGCTTCACGCGCCTGAGCATTGGCACCATCATCCACGGCGATCGTCAGGTTCTCTGCAATCATCGTCACAGCTTTAAGCGCACATGCATCGGTGATCGGCGTTGCCGCAATGGAGACATACGCTTCAATCGCGTGAGTCAGCGCATCCATACCGGTTGCCGCAGTCAGGGACTTCGGCATACCGACCATCAGCGAAGAATCATTGACGGACAGCAGCGGCGTAACGTGCTTATCCACAATCGCCATTTTGATATGGCGTACTTCGTCGGTAATGATGCAAAAACGGGTCATTTCAGATGCCGTTCCTGCCGTCGTGTTAATGGCAATCATCGGCAACTGTGGTTTTGCAGAACGGTCAACGCCTTCGTAATCACTAATATCGCCGCCGTTAGCCGCCACCAGCGCAATCCCCTTCGCACAATCGTGTGGGGAACCGCCGCCGAGGGAAATGACGCTATCACAGGCATTTTCTTTCAGCATTTGCAGACCAGCGGCAACGTTGCTGGTTGTCGGATTAGGATGCGTACCATCATAAATTACGCTGAAAATATCACGTTCCTGCAGCGCTTTTTGAATTTCACTCGCCATGCCTAATTTCGCCAGCATGGCATCCGTGACAATTAACGTACGACGAAATCCATATTCCGCCATTGTATTCATTGCATCTTTTAATGAATCAGCGCCAATTACATTCACGGAAGGAATAAAAAATGTTGAAGCAGCCATTGTACGATCCTTAATTACTCAAAAGAGGAAGGAAGCATACGAGTGATAATCCCAACAAAATATGATCGTGATTGTTATTTTAATAACATCAGAGATTAAAAAGCACATTAGGTTCATAATCCAATGTGCTTATTTAAATCAATATTTATTTTGTATTAATTCATTCTATTCCTGAATTAATTGTTTCATTCCTTTTCAGGAAACAGTAATGCATCGCGTAATAAATGATCATTTCCCCGACGACGAGTAAAGCCGATACGGTCAAAATATTCCAGAATCTGGATAGCCAGTTTGCGTCCGACATTGAGCCTGTCGCGGAAATCGGCAGCGCAGGTCGACCCTCTCTCCTGATCCAGTTCGCGGATCAGATTCGCGAAGGCCACAATCCGATCGTTACGGTAATAACGATCTTTGACGATCGCCGTAATAATGCCCTGTTGCGCCGCCTGCCGTAGCGCCAGACGCATCGCCTGCTCGTCCGTAGCCGTGGTTTTCGCCAGATCGCGCACCCACCACGGCTCATCACCAAACAGAGGCTCTACTTTTGGCCAGATAGCCAACTGCTCATCGCTGAAACCGGCCTTATGATCCGGCAAATGCAGCCAGCCATGATGGCTATGAATAGCACCGCTATCGCGCATCTTTTCAATCAGCAGCAGGACCAGCGCTTCATCTTCCATCGGCAGGGCCATACGACGCAGACGTTCACGTCCGGGTCCTGGCTCATCACGATGTTGCTCATGGTAGGTCGCCAGCGTATCCAGAATCTTACGTTGCCAGCGTGCAGCAACGGGCGCATTCAACAGACTATACCCGGCGCGAATAAATCCATGTTGCTCAATCAACGGACGCATGCCGTCGCCATTGAGCTGGCGTGCCCACGCGAAATCGGGAATGTTCACCGCGCCGCGCGTCAGATGCAATGCCAGCGCTTCACCGTCATTCTGCGCACTTTCCAGCGCCGACAGCCACTGTAAATACTCCGGCTTACGCTTCCCACGACGCGGCGGATTCAGCGTCACGACACGTGCGCCTGCCAGCGTCGTACGGGCAGAAATATCACGCAGCACCAGCCTGTCGTTATCGGCCAGCCACAGCGGTGTATCAAACACCAGTTCCGCCAGCGTCCCTTCGAGCAGTGAGATGCGCCCGGTCACATGGCTGGCTGCGTGGTGGATATGTAGCGGCTGCCACTGCATCAGGGGGGCCGAGTGTTCTAAAGAGACAATGACGCGTGAGAAGGCCTCCGGCGGCGCATCAGCAAGCAGCCAGTCGCCACGGTTAATCTCTTCTTTTTGCGCATCACCGGCAATGTTCAGCGCAATTCGCTGCCCGGCATGAGCGTGTTCGGTCGGCTGGTTTTGCGCATGCAGGCTACGTACGCGCATCGGTTTGTTAACCCCGGTCAGCCACAGCGCATCCCCGACGTTCACTTCTCCGCTGAGCGCTGTTCCGGTTACGACCAGACCTGCGCCTTTTACCGTGAAAGCGCGGTCAATTGCCAGGCGGAAGGTGTGATCGCGGGCCAGCTCACGCGGCGTCAACTGCAGCAAGTGGTCACGCAGCGCTTCGATACCACGGCCTTCATTGGCGGCAGTCACGAACAGTATCGCATCGGCAAAACCATAGTTACCCAGCGTGGTTTGCACCTCGGCACGTACTTCGTCAATGCGTGCTTCATCGACGCGATCGGCTTTTGTGAGCGCCACGGTAAGTTGTGGGCTGCCTGTCAGTTGCAGGATTTGCAAGTGTTCACGCGTTTGCGCCATCACGCCATCATCACAGGCCACCACCAGCAGCGCGTGGTCGATACCACCGACACCCGCCAGCATGTTGGACAGAAACTTTTCGTGGCCAGGGACATCGATAAATCCCAGTACCTGCCCATCCGGCTGCGGCCAGTAGGCATAGCCGAGGTCGATAGTCATGCCGCGCTTTTTTTCTTCCGGCAGTCGATCGGCATTCACGCCGGTAATCGCCTGTAATAACGTTGTTTTTCCGTGGTCAACGTGTCCGGCGGTTGCAATAATCATTTCAGCATCATCTCCATAAACCGGGTCTCGTCTTCAAGGCAGCGCAGATCCAGCCACAAGCGACCATCATAAATTCGCCCAATGACCGGCACGGGCAGCTGACGCCAGCGGGCGGCCAGCGCTTCGAGGCGGCTTCCACGCCCGTCATGCGGGGTAAAGGTTAATGCCGCGCTCGGCAGCCTATCAACCGGTAACGAGCCGCTGCCAATCTGCGACAGGCAAGGCATGACATTCAACGCAAACTCGGCACTATAATGTTCTGTCAGTTGTGCCTGTAATCGTAGCGCCTGCTCGTGGATCGCCTCTTTCGTGCGGGTGAGCTGGCGTAGCGTTGGCAATTTCTCCGCCAGCGCTTCTGGGTGCAGATAGAGCCGCAGCGTTGCTTCCAGCGCTGCCAGCGTCATTTTATCAGCCCGTAACGCTCGTTTCAGTGGGTGCCGTTGTAAGCGGGCGATCATCTCTTTTTTACCCACAATAATGCCAGCCTGCGGCCCACCCAACAGCTTGTCACCAGAGAAACTCACCAGGCTCACACCTGCGGCAATGAGCTGCTGCGGCATCGGTTCCTGCGGCAAACCATACTGACTGAGATCGACCAGCGAGCCGCTACCCAGATCCGCCACGACCGGCACATCCAGCTCCTGACCAATGGCGGCCAGCTCAGCTTCATCCACCGCTTTTGTAAAGCCTTCAATGCTGTAATTACTGGTATGCACCTTCATCAGCAGGCCCGTATTTTCATTAACCGCCTGACGATAATCACTGGCATGGGTACGGTTGGTGGTGCCAACCTCGCGCAGGATACATCCAGCCTGAGACATCACATCGGGAATACGAAACGCGCCGCCAATTTCTACCAGCTCGCCGCGTGATACCACCACGTCTTTGCCCGCTGCGGTGGCCGCCAGCATCAGCAGAACCGCAGCGGCATTATTATTGACGATACAGGCGTCTTCCGCGCCGGTCAGACGGCAGAGTAAATCCGCCAGCGCCCGGTCACGATGTCCACGCCCGGCGTCAGTCAGGCTGTATTCCAGCGTCACCGGCGTACGCATCGCCTGCACCACCGCAGCAATCGCCTCCTCAGCTTGTGATGCACGCCCAAGATTGGTATGCAGCACAGTCCCCGTCAGATTAATTACCGGACGCAGTGCACTTTGCGATTCTCGCTCTAGCCGGGCGCTGGCCTCTTGCGCCCAGTCTTCCCCCCATGCTGGAAGCGCCTGCGTGTCGCGAATCGCCTCTCTGGCTTCATCGAGCATATGACGCAGCAGGTCCACCACGCGGGTATGACCGTGGGACTCACGTAAGACCTGGAAGGCGCTATCGCGCAGTAAACGATCGATAGCAGGAAGCTGGCTGTAGAGTGAACGCATGTCGGTTGTCATGAAAGGGCCTGGCTGTTGGTGGCCCTCTCCACCGTGGAGAGGGATATCGATATGCAGAGGATTGTACCGTGACTTTACTCAGGCGGACATAATACGCATCAAGCCTTTGGCGGTTCTGTGCGGGCGAAGCTTTCTCGTTGAAAGAGTGTTTCCACCAGTTTGACCAGACGTGGTCGGTCAACACACCAGCCAGGTGCAACCCGACGAAAATTGAGATAGCCCACGGCACAGGCAATCGCAATCGTTGCCAGATTAACCGTATCCGTTTTCAGCGTACCATCCGCCAGATAACCTTCCAGCACATCCAGGCTGCGGGTAATTTTTTCTCGCTGGCGTAGCAATTCAGTTTCTGACTGCTGCGCAGCGGGGCGCGCCTGCTCACGTACCGACACCAACCCGGCATCCATAATACCGTCCGCCAGTGCTTCCAGTTGCCGTACTTTCAGCGCCGCCAGCGGCTCACGCGGAAGCATAGCGGGTGTAATATCCAACAGCTCTATATATTCAGCAATGATCGGTGAATCAAACCAGTACTCTCCCTCATCGGTGACCAGTGCGGGCACTTTGCCTAACGGGTTATATCGCGCCACGCCGTTTTCCGCGTTATAGGGGAGTTCATTAACGAATTCGAAGGTGATGCCCTTTTCCAGCAACAGAATAGAAATTTTACGCACAAAAGGGCTGGTATAGCTGCCAATGAGTTTCATGCCGTGTCCTTTTTGCCAACAAAAAAGCGATGTCCAACGACTATCTGGACACCGCTTAGTATGGCTCAGGCCACGACAAATGGCAGGTGATGCTGGTCTCAATGATCTAAATAAAGATAATGCATCCAGCTGGTCATACGCAGTAGCACTTTACGCATCACCGAAACGTGGGCGAAATGGTCGGAATAGACCGCCACCTGTGCGTAGATCCCATCAGGTAAAGCATCTACATCAGCATTCGGTTCCAGTTCAATCGTCGCCAGTACACCATCCGTTCCCGGAACAACGGTTAAGGACTGCAATGCCCCCTGCGCCTGATAAGACCCTCCCGGCACAACCGGCAGGATGCTGGTCAGCTTACCGGTGAATACCTGACCCGGCAGCGCGTTAAACACCACCTCCGCTTCATCACCCGGCTCCAGACGGAGCAGAGAGTTCTGGCGGAACTGCGCCACAATTTGCCGTTTCTGTTCAGGTATAAATACCATTACGGGTCGCAGCGGAAGAGCGGCTGCATAGGTCCCCGGTCGGATGAGTAACTGCGTCACGTAACCGTTGCTGGGCGCCCGCACCACGGTCTGATCCAGATTGTATTTCGCCTCTGTCAGTTGCGCGCGCAGGCTAACAACCTGTGATTGCTCACCGTTGACCATGCTGTCTAACTGGCTTTGAATTTGTGATTGTTCAGCGACCGACGCTTTGACCAGCGCATCCTGTGCCAGGTAGTTCTGGCGTGCATTATCGATATCGCTTTCAGAGAATGGATTGACTCGCGCCTGGCTGCCTTTCAGGTAGCGCTGATAATCTTTGTACAGACGGTCACGTTCGGCTGAAACACGCGTGGTATTGGCCTGCGCCTCAGACAATTGCGCTTTTAAGGTCTCAATATTATGCGTGGCCGTCACCAGATCGGCCTGTAGCCTGTCGACTCGCGCCTGATAACGCACCGGATCGAGCTTAAAAAGCACTTCGCCTTTTTTAATCAGCTGGTTATTTTTATCGGTTACCTCACTCACAATACCCGTGACCTGCGGGGTAATAGGAATTGAAATAACGGCTTTTTGCGCGGTAAACGTATAAGGGTGGTTATAGTTCATTAATAAGATGAGTCCCGCCACAATAAACACCCCGCCTAATGCGGCAGTCGCCAGTGTCCATTGGTTTACCGGAATACGGAATATCTTGAAGATGGCCCAGGCAAACGCCACGTAGGTCAGAACAATCAACAAATCCATGATTAAATCTCCGGGAAAGTGGAGTCATCAGTTTTTTTCTCCCCAGCCAGCCTTTGTTCTAACTGGGTAATGCGCGCAGCCAGCGCGGCAATTTCAGGGTCTTGTTCCTTTCCGGTCGGCGCGACATGTGACTGCATCCCCCAGCCCTTTTCAGGCTGGTAGAGCGTGGCCCAGATCCACAGAAACGGCCAGATAACATGCAGCGTAAACAGGCTTACCCACCCAGCGGTATGAATGGCTTCCGCATGCGGGTGGTTACGCTTTTTAGCCATGTTGTAGGGAATGTCATGGATGGCAATGATTCCGTAAAACAGAACCAGAAAAACGAAGATCAGCACGCCTAATGCGAAATAATTTAGAAACATACCTGCCTCGAATTCACGCTAATTAGAGTTTTTTTGTGCCGGCAGCCGTATGCTTCCTGGCTGATATTTTGAACATAACTGGAGATCGGGGTTTTCGCCATACCACAAAATAAATATTTTTTCTGGTGAGAAATTGCTCTCTTGTGCGAAAAAAAGTGCCAGGGTAGAAGCTGTTGAAGATCACATCCAGGGAATCTCCAATGAAAATACTTTGCGATCTACTTCACAAAAATCCAACAAACAGTGAATTACAAAACGTGAACCAATTCACATTTAATCGCCATTTTTAGCAAATTACTGAGTGCCGATGTTTTTTTGTACCGACATTTTGTGATTAAAATCACATTAACTAACGCCACACACCCTATATTTACGTGACACAAGTCACATAAAAGGCCATCGACTGGACAGTTGAACGATTCAGTGCCAGATTTCGCAGTATCTACAGGGTCCGGCTACCTCCTGCCGCTACATTAACAAACCTCGGGCTTTCAGCCTGCGCGATAGCAAACATAAGAAGGGGTGTTTTTATGTCATCCGATATTAAGATCAAGGTGCAAAGCTTTGGTCGATTCCTCAGCAACATGGTGATGCCAAATATCGGCGCGTTTATCGCGTGGGGTATTATCACCGCATTATTCATTCCGACAGGGTGGTTGCCGAACGAAACGCTGGCGAAGCTGGTCGGCCCGATGATCACCTATCTGCTGCCGCTGCTGATCGGTTATACCGGTGGTAAGCTGGTAGGCGGTGAACGCGGCGGCGTAGTAGGTGCGATTACCACCATGGGCGTGATCGTCGGTGCTGATATGCCGATGTTCCTCGGTGCGATGATTGCAGGCCCGCTGGGCGGTTGGGCAATCAAACATTTCGACGGCTGGGTAGACGGTAAGATCAAATCCGGTTTTGAGATGCTGGTGAATAACTTCTCCGCTGGCATCATCGGTATGATCCTCGCCATTCTGGCCTTCCTCGGCATTGGCCCATTGGTTGAAGCCCTGTCCAAAATTCTGGCGGCCGGCGTTAACTTCATGGTTGTCCATGACATGCTGCCGCTGGCGTCTATCTTCGTTGAACCGGCGAAAATCCTGTTCCTCAACAACGCCATCAACCACGGTATTTTCTCACCACTGGGCATTCAGCAGTCCCATGAGATGGGTAAATCCATCTTCTTCCTGATTGAAGCAAACCCAGGCCCGGGTATGGGTGTTCTGCTGGCGTACATGTTCTTCGGTCGCGGTAGCGCTAAACAGTCTGCGGGCGGTGCGGCTATCATCCACTTCCTGGGTGGTATTCACGAAATTTACTTCCCATACGTGCTGATGAACCCACGCCTGATCCTGGCCGTTATCCTCGGCGGTATGACTGGTGTATTCACCCTGACAATCCTGAACGGTGGTCTGGTGTCTCCGGCTTCTCCGGGTTCAATCCTGGCCGTGCTGGCAATGACGCCGAAAGGGGCTTACTTCGCTAACATCGCGGCAATCTGTGCGGCAATGGCGGTCTCTTTTGTGGTCTCGGCGATTCTGCTGAAAACCAGCAAAGTGAAAGAAGAAGATGATATTGATGCGGCAACCCGTCGTATGCAGGACATGAAAGCAGAATCTAAAGGCGCTTCTCCGCTGTCTGCTGGCGATGTCACCAACGACCTGAGCCACGTTCGTAAAATCATCGTCGCCTGTGATGCTGGTATGGGTTCCAGTGCCATGGGTGCAGGCGTACTGCGTAAGAAAGTACAGGATGCTGGTCTGTCGCAGATTTCCGTTACCAACAGCGCAATTAACAATCTGCCGCCGGATGTGGATCTGGTCATTACTCACCGTGATCTGACCGAACGTGCGATGCGCCAGGTTCCGCAGGCTCAGCACATTTCGCTAACCAACTTCCTCGACAGCGGCCTTTACACCAGCCTGACTGAGCGTCTGGTTGCGGCGCAACGCCACAACGTCAACGAAGAAAAAGTACGCGATCACCTGAAAGACAGCTTTGATGAAGGTGATAACAACCTGTTCAAACTGGGTGCGGAGAACATCTTCCTTGGCCGTAAAGCCACCAACAAAGAAGAAGCCATTCTGTTTGCCGGTGAGCAACTGGTGAAAGGCGGCTACGTTGAGCCGGAATACGTCCAGGCAATGCTGGACCGCGAAAAACTGACCTCTACCTACCTGGGTGAGTCCATTGCGGTACCGCACGGCACCATCGAAGCAAAAGATCGCGTGCTGAAAACGGGTATCGTGTTCTGCCAGTACCCGGAAGGCGTACGCTTCGGTGAAGAAGAAGATGATATTGCCCGCCTGGTCATTGGTATCGCTGCGCGTAACAATGAGCACATCCAGGTGATCACCAGCCTGACCAACGCGCTGGATGATGAATCTGTCATCGAACGGCTGGCACATACCACCAGCGTGGATGAAGTTCTGGAACTGCTGGCAGGTCGTAAGTAAGCGTTATTGCCCGGTGGCGCTCACGCTTACCGGGCCTACAAAATCCTCTCCGCAAAGGAGAGGGTTAGGTTGAGGGGAAATCTATGCGGTCCCTCACCCCAGCCCTCTTGGGTAAAAACATTAATGAAGGTTAATACTATGAAAGCATTACATTTTGGCGCAGGTAATATCGGTCGTGGCTTTATCGGCAAACTGCTGGCTGACGCGGGGATACAACTCACCTTTGCGGATGTAAATCAGGTAGTCCTTGATGCCCTGAATGCCCGTCATAGCTATCAGGTTCATGTAGTCGGTGAAAACGAGCAGGTCGATACTGTTTCAGGCGTCAACGCCGTTAGCAGCATCGGTGATGATGTCGTCGAACTGATTGCCCACGTTGATTTAATCACCACGGCTGTGGGTCCGGTTGTGCTTGAGCGTATCGCACCGGCCATCGCCAAAGGGCTGGGCAAACGCAAAGCTCAGGGCATCACCACTCCGCTGAATATCATCGCCTGTGAAAACATGGTGCGCGGAACCACACAGTTGAAAGGCCACGTGATGAACGCGCTGGCAGATGAAGACAAAGCCTGGGTTGAAGAACATGTTGGTTTTGTCGATTCCGCCGTGGATCGCATCGTACCGCCATCTGCTTCTGCGACCCACGATCCGCTGGAAGTGACCGTGGAAACCTTCAGTGAGTGGATTGTCGACCAAACGCAGTTCAAAGGCGAATTGCCAAACATCCCAGGAATGGAATTAACTGATAACCTGATGGCATTTGTCGAACGTAAACTCTTCACGCTGAACACCGGGCATGCTATAACCGCGTACCTCGGAAAATTGACCGGTCATCAGACCATCCGTGACGCGATTCTCGACGAGAAAATCCGCGCAGTGGTAAAAGGTGCAATGGAAGAGAGCGGCGCGGTACTGATCAAACGCTATGGCTTTGATGCAGCAAAACATGCGGCATACATTCAGAAAATCCTCGGTCGTTTTGAAAACCCGTACCTGAAAGATGACGTTGAGCGCGTTGGCCGTCAGCCGCTGCGTAAACTGAGCGCAGGCGACCGTCTGATTAAACCCCTGCTGGGCACGCTGGAATATGGTCTGCCGCACGTTAATCTGGTTCAGGGTATTGCCGCTGCGATGCATTATCGCAGTGCAGAAGATCCGCAGGCGCAGGAACTGGCTGCACTGATTGACGAAAAAGGCCCACAGGCCGCGCTGGCGCAAGTGTCCGGACTGGATGCCAACAGTGATGTGGTTGCGGAGGCGGTTAACGCATATAACGCAACCAAATGATACAGAATACGGCGCAGGTCATCCTGCGCCGACATGACAGATTGTCAGATATGCAGGCAATAATGGAACAAACACAGGCCTTTGAAAATCGTGTGCTTGAGCGTCTGAATGCTGGCAAAACCGTACGCAGCTTCCTCATCACCGCCGTAGAATTACTCACCGAGGCGGTGAATATCCTGGTGCTTCAGGTATTTCGCAAAGACGACTATGCGGTGAAATATGCCGTAGAACCGTTACTCGACGGCGATGGCCCGCTGGGCGATCTTTCGGTTCGTTTGAAGCTAATCTACGGTCTGGGCGTACTCAGTCGTCCGGAATATGAAGATGCGGAACTGTTGATGGCACTGCGTGAAGAGTTAAATCACGACGGCAATGAATATGCGTTCACCGATGACGAAATTCTTGGGCCATTTGGTGAGCTGCACTGCGTGACGGCGCTCCCGCCACCACCACAGTTTGATACCTCAGACTCGGGTCTGCACGCCATGCAAATCCAGCGCTACCAGCAAATGGTACGCTCCACGATGGTGCTTTCCTTGACCGAGCTGATTTCTAAAATCAGCTTAAAAAAAGCCTTTCAAAAATAAAGCGGAGCGCTTTACTTCCCTTCCTGCTGTGGCCGATACAGCTGTCGATAGTACGCCAGGCGTTGCAGATACAGCTCGGCATTCTCTTGCGGCACTTCAGAAGGGACAACGTTGCGCGGCGGTGTTTTATTCAAATACTCGCGGAAAGCCTGGCTTGAAGCCATAAAATCGATAGTTTTATCAATAAGAATAGAAACGTTCTCACCTATTTTCGCCATGATGACCAATCCTCCATGTATTCTCCGCGTACGGCCTACGCAGTCGATGATTTAAGTTTAGGATCAGGTGGGCGATTATATTGAGGAAAACGTGCTTCACTATAAACCCGCAAATAAAAAGCACCGCCACCGATCTTATCGCTTAAAATTCCATATTAATCAAAACACTAGCATTATCATTAGCGGAGTAATACTTGCGGTATTTGATTATTTATCTTCGATTAGTTGTGAATAATCCCGCTCTGCGCGCATACTATAGGATATTCATCCTATTTTTATCAGAAGCTATCCTATGAAAGAAGTCGAAAAAAACGAAATTAAACGTCTCAGCGATCGTCTGGACGCTATCCGCCACCAGCAGGCTGACCTGTCGCTGGTTGAAGCCGCCGACAAATATGCCGAGCTGGAAAAAGAGAAAGAAACGCTGGAAGCAGAGATTGCGCGTCTGCGTGAAGTGCATGGTAAGAAGCTGAGCAAAGAAGCGCAAAAGCTGACGAAACTTCCGTTCCGTCGCGCCATCACCAAAAAAGAACAAGCAGACATGGGTAAGCTGAAGAAAAGCGTGCGCGGCCTGATTGTTGTCCACCCAATGACCGAACTGGGCCGTGAAATGGGCCTGAAAGAGATGACAGGCTTCGCGAAGAGCGAGTTCTAATCGCCTGCCGGGCAGCTTCCGCTTGCCCGGCCCTGTACTTCCCCCGCTAATTGGCCCTACCAATTATCACCAGATCCGAATACCCCCTCACATTTCGTTAAAATTAGCCTACAATACCGTTGCCAATAAATAACATCTGGTTAACCATTCGTTGTCATTATCCCTACACAACAATATTGGCAGGGCCACTTTTACACATAATGTGACGAAGAGATGAGCAAAGACTCATTCCATTATGTTGAAGGCCCTCAGGAGACCTGCAATGAATCTCTGGCAACAAAACTACGACCCGGCCGGTAACATCTGGCTTTCCAGCCTGATAGCATCGCTACCTATCCTGTTCTTTTTCTTCGCCCTGATTAAGCTCAAACTGAAAGGTTATGTTGCGGCGTCCTGGACGGTGGTGATCGCTCTGGCGGTCGCCCTGTTGTTCTACAAAATGCCGGTCGATCACGCTTTGGCCTCGGTGGTGTACGGCTTCTTTTATGGTCTGTGGCCAATTGCCTGGATAATCATCGCCGCGGTATTCGTCTATAAAATCTCGGTTAAAACCGGGCAGTTCGACATCATCCGCTCATCAATACTCTCCATTACCCCCGACCAGCGTCTGCAAATGCTGATTGTCGGTTTCTCCTTTGGGGCATTCCTCGAAGGGGCTGCGGGCTTTGGTGCACCGGTGGCGATAACCGCCGCACTGCTGGTGGGTCTTGGTTTTAACCCGCTGTACGCAGCAGGCTTGTGCCTGATCGTGAATACCGCGCCGGTCGCCTTTGGCGCGATGGGTATTCCGATTCTGGTTGCCGGTCAGGTTACCGGACTGGACAGCTTCGAGATTGGCCAGATGGTTGGCCGCCAACTGCCGTTCCTGACGATTATCGTACTGTTCTGGATTATGGCGATTATGGATGGCTGGCGCGGCGTGAAAGAAACCTGGCCTGCGGTAATGGTCGCTGGCGGTTCGTTCGCTATCGCGCAGTACCTCAGCTCTAACTTTATCGGGCCAGAACTGCCGGACATCATCTCTTCTCTGGTTTCCCTGGTCTGTCTGACGCTGTTCCTGAAGCGCTGGCAGCCGGTACGCATCTTCCGTTTTGGCGATATGGGCGCTTCGCAGGTCGATATGGACCTGTCGCGCACCCGCTACACCGCCGGGCAAATTATCCGCGCCTGGTCTCCGTTCCTGTTCCTGACCGCCACCGTCACACTGTGGAGCGTACCGCCGTTTAAAGCGCTGTTTGCACCTGGCGGGGCGATGTACCACTGGGTCGTCAACATTCCGGTTCCGTTCCTCGATAAGCTGGTTGCCCGTATGCCACCGGTGGTACACGAAGCCACAGCGTATGCCGCAGTGTACAAATTTGACTGGTTCTCAGCGACCGGCACCGCCATCCTGTTTGCCGCCCTGCTGTCTATCGTTTGGCTGAAGATGAAACCCTCTGCCGCTCTGCAGACCTTTGGCAGCACACTGAAAGATCTGGCGCTGCCGATCTACTCCATCGGGATGGTACTGGCATTCGCGTTTATCTCTAACTACTCCGGGCTGTCTTCAACGCTGGCGTTAGCACTGGCTCACACGGGCAGCGCGTTCACTTTCTTCTCGCCGTTCCTCGGCTGGTTGGGGGTATTCCTGACGGGCTCTGATACCTCGTCAAACGCCTTGTTCGCAGCGCTACAGGCAACGGCGGCGCAGCAAATCGGTGTTTCTGACGTACTGATGGTAGCGGCAAATACCACTGGCGGCGTAACCGGCAAGATGATCTCTCCGCAGTCTATCGCCATCGCCTGTGCGGCAGTGGGACTGGTTGGCAAAGAATCTGATCTGTTCCGCTTCACCGTCAAACACAGCCTGATTTTCACCTGCATGGTGGGTGTGATCACCACCCTGCAGGCCTATGTCTTAACCTGGATGATTCCATGATAGTGATGCCCAGACGCCTGTCAGACGATGTTGCATCTCGTGTGCGGGCGCTGATTGAAGAACAACAACTGGAGGCGGGCATGAAGTTGCCCGCTGAGCGCCAGTTGGCCGTACAACTGGGCGTGTCGCGCAACTCGCTGCGCGAGGCGTTAGCAAAGCTGGTTAGTGAAGGCGTACTGATTAGCCGCCGTGGCGGTGGGACGTTTGTTCGCTGGCAGCATGAAGCCTGGTCTGAACAGAACATCGTTCAGCCGCTGAAAACGCTGATGGCAGACGATCCCGATTACAGTTTCGATATTCTGGAAGCCCGTCACGCCATCGAAGCCAGTACCGCCTGGCACGCAGCCATGCGGGCCACCAGCGCCGACAAAGAGAAGATCAGACTCTGTTTCGACGCCACGCAAAGCGAAGACCCCGATCTCGCTTCGCAAGCGGACGTGCGCTTTCACCTCGCCATTGCCGAAGCGTCGCACAACGTGGTGCTACTACAAACTATGCGCGGTTTCTTCGACGTCCTGCAGTCTTCGGTAAAACAGAGCCGCCAACGTATGTATCTGGTACCACCCGTCTTTTCACAGTTGACGGAGCAACATCAGGCCGTACTGGATGCCATCGTTGCCGGGGATGCCGACGGCGCACGGAAGGCCATGATGGCGCACCTTAGTTTCGTCCACACCACGATTAAACGATTTGATGAAGACCAGGCCCGCCAGGCGCGTATCACCCGCCTGCCCGGTGACCCTGGTGAGATTAGCCGGGAGAACAACACATGATTATTTCAGCCGCCAGCGACTATCGCGCCGCAGCCCAACGTATTTTGCCCCCTTTCTTGTTCCACTACATTGATGGCGGCGCGTATGCCGAGCGCACTCTGCGCCGTAACGTCGAAGACTTATCGGAGGTGGCACTTCGTCAGCGCGTGCTGAAGAACATGTCCGACCTTAGTCTGGAAACCACCCTGTTCAACGAAAAATTGTCGATGCCGGTGGCATTAGCCCCGGTCGGTTTGTGTGGCATGTATGCGCGTAGGGGTGAAGTTCAAGCCGCCGCCGCCGCCGACGCCAAAGGTATTCCATTTACGCTTTCTACGGTTTCCGTCTGCCCGATTGAAGAAGTCGCCCCGACCATCAAACGCCCAATGTGGTTCCAGCTGTACGTCCTTCGCGATCGCGGCTTTATGCGTAATGCCCTGGAGCGCGCCAAAGCGGCAGGCTGCTCCACACTGGTCTTTACTGTCGACATGCCCACGCCGGGTGCCCGCTACCGTGACGCCCATTCGGGTATGAGCGGTCCTAACGCCGCGCTGCGTCGCTACTGGCAAGCGGTGACGCATCCGCAGTGGGCATGGGACGTTGGTCTGAATGGTCGTCCGCATGATTTAGGCAATATCTCAACTTATCTTGGAAAACCTACCGGCCTTGAGGATTACATCGGCTGGTTGGCGAATAATTTCGATCCGTCGATTTCCTGGAAAGACCTCGAGTGGATCCGTGAATTCTGGGACGGCCCGATGGTGATCAAAGGGATCCTCGATCCGGAAGATGCCCGCGATGCCGTCCGTTTTGGCGCGGATGGCATTGTCGTTTCTAACCACGGTGGTCGCCAGTTGGATGGTGTACTGTCTTCTGCTCGTGCGCTGCCCGCCATTGCCGATGCGGTCAAAGGGGATATCGCTATCCTGGCCGACAGCGGGATCCGTAACGGTCTGGACGTCGTGCGTATGATTGCGCTGGGCGCGGATAGCGTGCTGCTGGGGCGAGCTTACCTGTACGCGTTGGCGACACACGGACAGGCTGGTGTGGCGAATCTGCTGAACCTGATCGAAAAAGAGATGAAAGTGGCAATGACGCTGACTGGCGCGAAATCGATTAGCGAAATCAGCCGCGATTCTCTGGTGCAGGAGCTGGGTAAGAGCTTGCCTGCTGCATTGGCTCCTCTGGCTCAGGGTAGCGCTGCGTAACACTCTCTCCCGTAAATTGCGTTTTCTGCATGGTCGGCCTGTTTTCAGCCCGACCATTTTTTATTCAAAAAAATAACGACCAGTTAACATTTACAACCAATATATTTGACAACTTTTTATCCACCTGCCAAATGTATATACAAGCTAATACAAGGGTAATTTATACCGATAACAACCATCATAACGGGCGAGGGTGACATGGCTTATTCCGGTAAAGTGAATATCCAGCAGGCGATAGATGACAGTCGTTTTTCACGGTTTCACTGGGTCATTATTGTCCTGGGCTTTCTGGTTTTAGCCATTGACGGCTTCGATACGGCGGCAATGGGTTACATTGCCCCCACGCTCTCTGCCGACTGGGGTATCAAGAAACAAGATCTTGGGCCAGTATTGAGTGCCGCGCTATTGGGACTCTCATTTGGCGCATTATTAGCCGGACCGATTTCCGATCGTATGGGCCGTAAGCGCGTACTGGTCTTTTCCTGCCTGTTCTTTGGACTCGCCAGTCTGGGTACAGCGTATGCCGAGACGCTAAATATGTTAACGTTCTGGCGGTTCCTCACCGGCCTTGGACTTGGCGCAGCAATGCCAAACGCCATCACACTGGTCTCAGAATTTGCGCCCAAACGCTGCCGTTCAATGGCCATTAATACCATGTACTGCGGCTTCCCTCTTGGTGCTGCGGGTGGCGGAGTTATCTCCTCCTGGCTCATTCCCAGCTACGGCTGGCACAGCGTACTGCTGGCTGGTGCAATCGCCCCGCTGGCACTCACCGTTTTATTGGTACTGTTCCTGCCAGAATCGGTGAAGTATTTGGTTCACCGTGGCAAAGAGATCGCGCAAATCAAACGCATAGCCCAACGCTTTATGTCTGGGAGCCTGGAGCAGGTCACCCAGTTTTACCTGGAAGAAGATCGGGTGGCGGTGAAAAAAGGCAGCGTAGCGCAGCTATTCAGTATGCCCTGGCTACCGGGCACGCTGATGCTGTGGATGACCTACTTTATGGGGCTGGTGATCTATTACGTACTGCTCAGTTGGATGCCAACGCTGATGCTGGGAATGGGCTACCCGCTGGCAGAGTCCGCCTGGCTGACATCACTATTCACCTTCGGTGGCACGGCAGGGATCCTGCTGGCCGGCTGGTTGATGGATCGCTGGGAAGCACACAAAGTGGTTTCACTCGGCTTTATGCTGACGATGCTGTTTGCCCTCGCGCTCGGCTTTGAGCATAACCACATCGTCCTGTTCGGCGCACTGATCTTCCTGATGGGGATTACCATGAACGGCGCACAGTCCGGACTGCAGACGCTGGCCGCAACGTTTTATCCAACCCATTGCCGCGCAACGGGCATTGCCTGGATGCAGGGCGTGGGCCGCTTCGGTGGTGTAGCCGGAACGATGATGAGCGCCCAGCTGCTTTCCCTGCAATGGCAGGCAGACAGTATCTTAATGTTCCTCAGCCTTCCGGCGCTGGTCGCGGCTGCCGCAACGATTTACAAGCTGCAACGCTATAAACCGCACGCGCTGACCGTCGCATAGTACCCGCTCTTTCTGCTATTCTGCCCCCCGCTATTAAGGGGGCAGTATGCTTAACATCGTATTATTTGAACCAGAAATCCCGCCAAACACCGGTAATATCATTCGCCTTTGCGCCAATACCGGTTTTCGTCTGCATATCATTGAGCCAATGGGCTTTACCTGGGACGACAAGCGCCTGCGTCGCGCGGGGCTGGATTACCATGAGTTTACCGCCGTGCTGCGCCACCCTGATTATGCCGCCTTCGTCGCCGCAGAAAATCCACAACGTCTGTTCGCCCTGACGACCAAAGGTACGCCTGCACACAGTGCGGTAAGCTATCAGGATGGTGATTACCTGATGTTTGGCCCGGAAACGCGCGGTCTTCCAGCCAGCATTCTTGATGCCTTGCCTGCCGAACAAAAAATTCGTATTCCGATGATGCCGGACAGCCGCAGCATGAACCTGTCAAATGCTGTGTCGGTGGTGGTGTATGAGGCCTGGCGCCAGTTGGGGTATCCTGGCGCGGTATTACGTAGTTGATTTTAGTCGGATGCGGCTAGCGCCTTATCCGACCTACGAGGTTTGTCGGCCCGGTAAGCACTGCACCTCCGGGCATAGCTCGAAATCAGATGCCATCGCCGTATTCGAACGTATGGTGTATCCCATTGAAATGCTGATCCATATCCATGGACGGTTTATCGCTGTCGGGCTTGCCGACAATACGCGCCGGAACGCCTGCGGCGGTAGTGTGCGGCGGTACAGGCTGGAGAACGACAGAGCCTGCGCCAATCTTCGCCCCACGTCCAACCTCGATATTGCCAAGGATTTTCGCGCCAGCGCCAATCATCACGCCTTCACGAATTTTCGGATGACGGTCGCCGCCTGCTTTACCGGTCCCGCCAAGCGTGACGGATTGCAGAATAGATACGTCGTTTTCAATGACCGCCGTTTCACCCACGACAATGCCTGTAGCGTGGTCGAGCATAATACCGCGACCAATTTTTGCCGCCGGGTGGATATCCACCTGGAAGGTAACAGAGACCTGATTTTGCAGGAAGATCGCCAATGCCTGACGCCCCTGATGCCATAGCCAGTGGCCGATGCGGTAGGCCTGCAGCGCATGGAAGCCTTTCAGGTACAGAAGTGGGGTGGAATATTTATCGACTGCCGGGTCACGCGTGCGCACAGCCTGGATATCGCAGGCCGCCGAGGCAATCATTTCAGGATCGGCCGCATAAGCCTCTTCCACAACTTCGCGAATCGCAATGGCGGGCATGATCGGAGAAGCAAGTTTGTTCGCCAGCATATAGCTCAGCGCACTGCCGAGATTCTCATGCTTGAGCAGCGTTGCGTGGTAAAAACTGGCCAGCATTGGCTCACATTCCGCCAGTGCCCGGGCTTCCGCTTTAATATTTTTCCAGACAATATCCAGTTCTTCACACGGCATTGCGTACTCCAGAAGGTAGCAAAACGACCGACCCGTTCTTCGCGGGTCGGGTCGTTATATTCAACAGTTTCCTTGCAGCTAGTGGCGACTCAGCTCGTCCTTGCGTGCACGACCTAGTAACGTCAATGCTGCCTCGCGCGCGTTTTTTCCGCAATACAATACTTGATAAATTTCCTCGGTTATTGGCATTTCGACACCAAAACGGTGCGCCAACTCACGAACTTCTTTTGTATTACGGTAGCCTTCAACTACCTGACCAATCTTGTCCTGCGCGCCCTGCACATCCATACCCTGACCGAGCATCATGCCAAAACGACGGTTACGCGACTGGTTGTCGGTACAGGTCAGCACCAGATCGCCTAAACCTGCCATCCCCATAAAGGTGGCAGGATCAGCGCCCAGCGCCGCACCAAGCCGCGACATTTCGGTAAGCCCACGGGTGATCAATGCCGTTCGTGCGTTTGCACCAAAGCCGATGCCGTCAGACATCCCCGCGCCAATCGCAATCACGTTTTTCACCGCGCCACCAAGCTGCACGCCAATGAAATCCGGGTTGCTGTAGACGCGGAAGCTTTTGCCACAGTGCAGTAACTGCTGAAGATCGTCAGCAAAGGTCTCGTCCGTTGAGGCCAGAGAAATCGCCGTCGGCATGCCCGCCGCCAGTTCTTTAGCAAATGTTGGACCGGAGATAACGGCCAGCGGGATTTCATCCCCCAGCGCTTCACGCGCGACATCCTGTAACAGGCGTCCCGTTTCTGCTTCCAGTCCTTTTGTCGCCCAAACCAGTCGCGCGTCGGCACGCATCAACGGTTTAATCTTGCGTAGCACTTCACCAAAGACATGGCTCGGCACCACCACCAGAATATTACGGCTGGCGGCCAGCGCAGTAGCTAAATCACTTTCCAGGCGCAGCGTTTCGGGAAAAGGCACATCAGGGAGGAACGCGACGTTGCAGCGATCGTGCTCAAGGGTCGCAATATGTTTTGGATCGTGGCCCCACAGGACAACCTGGTGGCCGTTTCTTGCCAGGGTGATAGCAAGAGCGGTGCCGTACGAGCCGGCACCAATCACAGTCATTGAAGCATTACTTTGGTTCATCAGGCATCCTGATGTTCTTCAGTACCTTCGCCAGCCTGCTGCTGTAAATAGTTCATGAACAGCGCATCAAAGTTGACCGGCGCAAGGTTCAGTTGCGGGAACGTACCGCGTGAAACCAGGCTAGTGATGCATTCGCGGGCATACGGGAACAGGATGTTCGGGCAGTATGCACCCAGGCAATGCGCCATCTGAGTCCCTTCAATACCACTGATGGAGAAAATACCGCCCTGCTGAACTTCGCACAGGAACGCAGTTTCTTCGCCCAGAGAAGCCGTAACGGTGACACGCAGCACTACTTCATACACATCATCTGCCAGTTGGGTAGATGCGGTATCAAGATCCAGTTTAACCTCTGGCTGCCAATCTTTCTGGAAAACATGCGGTGCATTTGGCGCTTCGAAAGACACATCCTTGGTATAAATACGTTGGATCTGGAAAGCCATTTCAGTGTTATTTTGTTCTGACATGTTTAGAAAACCCTTAGTGTTGTCCTTTAAATACTTCGGTACGCCTTAACGCAGCAGGGGATCCAGTCCACCACGCGCATCCAACGCATACAAGTCGTCACAACCGCCAATGTGCTGTGCATCAATAAAAATCTGCGGAACCGTCGTACGGCCACTGCGCTTGATCATCTCTTCACGCTTCACGGCATCGCCGTCAATCGGAAGTTCCTGGAAACTCACACCCTTACTGTTCAACAGCGCCTTTGCGCGATGGCAAAACGGGCAGGTTGCTTTGGTATAGATCTCAATATTGGCCATGACTTATCTCCAGTGTTCTTTTTACCCTGCGGTACGAAAGAAGACGGGTAAATTACTTGCCGCGAACCAGTGGCAGATTCTCGCCACTCCAGCCCGCTACGCCGTCTTTCAGTACAGATACCTGTTCAAAACCGGCTTTAATCAGCGCAGTTGCGGAATCCTGGCACTGCATGCCTGAGCCATCAACCACAATAACAGGTTTGTTTTTGTGTTTTTCCAGCTCGCCAAAATTATTGGCTTTAATTTCGCTCGGCAGCAGGTTCGTGGAGCCTGCGATATGACCTTTGCGGAAGTCGTCGCGCTGACGTAAATCCACAATCACCGCATCTTCTTTATTGATTAGACGTGTCGCTTCGCCGCGTGTAATTACCTTCACTTTTGAGGTCAGGCTCTTAAACGTGGTAAACAATACCGCCGCCAGTAACGCAATCCAGGCGATACTCAAGACAGGGTGGCGGCTAACAAATTGCATAATTTCTTGCATGGGGGGTAACAACTCCCGACTCAGTGATTAAAAAAACCAGGAAAGGAGTATACCTGCGCGTTGGCGCAAATACAGCCAGAGCATGCATTGGATTGCATTTTTGCGGGGCGCTACGGAAAAAAAAACACAAATCGCCCCCCTACCCGAACCGCTCTGGTCGATTATTTGATCTTCTGGGGCTACTTTATCGATTCAGCTGTAGTAAAATTACGCAATTATTTTTTATCTATTAAGTGTGAGGTTGTCGCAATGTCGGTTTCTAAAAAGCCTATGGTACTGGTGATTCTGGATGGCTACGGCTATCGTGAAGACAGCCAGGATAACGCTATTTTTAATGCCAAAACCCCGGTAATGGATGCCCTGTGGGCAAAACGTCCGCATACTCTGATTGATGCGTCTGGCCTGGAAGTCGGCCTGCCCGATCGCCAGATGGGTAACTCCGAAGTGGGTCACGTTAACCTGGGCGCGGGCCGCATCGTGTATCAGGATCTGACCCGTCTGGATGTAGAAATTAAAGAACGGACTTTCTTCGCTAACCCGGTGCTGACCGCCGCAGTTGACCAGGCAAAAAATGCCGGCAAAGCGGTACACATCATGGGCCTGCTGTCTGCCGGTGGCGTACACAGCCACGAAGATCACATCATGGCGATGGTTGAACTGGCCGCTGAGCGCGGCGCAGAAAAAATCTATCTGCACGCTTTCCTTGATGGCCGTGATACCCCGCCGCGCAGTGCTGAACACTCACTGCAGAAATTCGAAGAGAAATTTGCCGCACTGGGTAAAGGCCGTGTAGCGTCCATCATCGGTCGTTACTACGCCATGGACCGCGACAACCGTTGGGATCGCGTTGAGCAGGCTTATGACCTGATGACGCTGGCACAAGGTGAATTCCAGGCCGATACCGCAGTAGCAGGTCTGCAGGCTGCCTATGCTCGCGACGAAAACGACGAATTCGTAAAAGCGACCGTGATCCGCGCTGAAGGCCAGGCTGATGCCGCAATGGAAGACGGAGATACGCTGATTTTCATGAACTTCCGTGCTGACCGTGCGCGTGAAATTACCCGTGCGTTTGTAAACGCTGATTTCGATGGCTTCGCACGTAAAAAAGTTGTCAACCTCAACTTTGTGATGCTCACTGAATACGCAGCCGACATCAAAACCGCGGTAGCTTACCCACCAGCGTCTCTGGCCAACACCCTTGGTGAGTGGATGGCGAAGAATGACAAAACCCAGCTGCGTATTTCTGAAACAGAAAAATACGCGCACGTGACCTTCTTCTTTAATGGCGGTGTAGAAGAACCGTTCAAAGGCGAAGACCGCATCCTGATCAACTCGCCAAAAGTCGCCACCTACGACCTGCAGCCAGAAATGAGCTCTGCAGAACTGACTGAGAAGCTGGTTGCTGCGATTGAAAGCGGTAAATACGATACCATCATCTGTAACTACCCGAACGGCGACATGGTTGGCCATACCGGGGTGATGGAAGCGGCGGTTAAAGCGGTTGAAGCGCTGGATCACTGCGTTGAGCAAGTGACTAAAGCTGTTGAATCCGTTGGCGGCCAACTGCTGATCACCGCAGACCACGGTAACGCTGAGCAGATGCGCGATCCGTCTACCGGTCAGGCACATACCGCGCATACCAACCTGCCGGTTCCACTGATTTATGTTGGTGACAAAAACGTCAAAGCAGTCGAAGGCGGTAAACTTTCGGATATCGCCCCGACGATGCTGACGCTGATGGGTATGGAAATCCCGCAAGAGATGACTGGTAAGCCGCTGTTCATCGTGGAATAATCCCTCCCCATGAGGGGAAAGGCGATTAATACCATCACATGGGCCGTGAAACTGCCAAAGTTTTCAGTCAGGCCCTTGTTCTACGCCAGCGCGCTTAGCGCTGGCGTATTGCTGTGCGCCTTTTCCGCCCACGCGGACGAACGCGATCAGCTCAAATCAATTCAGGCCGATATCGCGGCAAAAGAACGCGCGGTACGCCAACAGCAACAACAACGCGCCACCCTCCTTGCTCAGCTTAAAGCTCAGGAACAGGCTATCGCCGTCGCCGCAAGGCAACTGCGCGAAACGCAAAACTCACTGGCACAGCTGAACGCACAAATCGCTGAGATGAACGCCGCGCTCGCGAAGCTGGAAAAGCAGCGGGCAGCGCAAGAGCGCAGTCTGGCCGCCCAATTAGATGCTGCATTTCGCCAGGGTGAACATACTGGTATTCAGTTGATCCTCAGCGGTGAAGAGACTCAGCGCGGACAACGCCTGCAGGCCTATTTCGGCTATCTGAACCAGGCGCGCCAGGAGACTATCGCACAGCTGAAGCAAACCCGCGAAGAGGTCGATTCGCAAAAAGCCGAGCTGGAAGATAAGCAAAGCGAACAGCAGACGCTGCTGTACGAACAGCGTGCTCAGCAGGCAAAACTCGAGCAGGCGCGTAATGAACGTCAAAAAACGCTCGCGGGCCTGGAATCATCCATTCAGCAGGGTCAGCAGCAGTTAGGCGAGATGCGAGCCAACGAATCCCGTCTGCGCAACAGTATTGCGCGAGCAGAAGCCGCCGCGAAAGCCCGCGCAGAGCGTGAAGCACGTGAGGCGCAAGCTGTGCGTGATAAGCAGCAGGAAGCATCACGCAAAGGCTCGACCTATAAGCCAACCGAAAGCGAGAAATCACTGATGTCTCGTACCGGCGGGTTGGGCTCACCACGCGGCCAGGCGTTCTGGCCCGTTCGTGGTCCAACACTACATCGCTATGGCGAACAGCTGCAAGGTGAGCTACGTTGGAAAGGGATGGTTATTGGTGCCTCCGAAGGTACCGAAGTCAAAGCCATCGCCGATGGTCGCGTCATTCTGGCAGACTGGTTGCAGGGCTATGGACTGGTCGTCGTGGTTGAACACGGTAAAGGCGATATGAGCCTGTACGGTTACAACCAAAGCGCATTGGTCAGCGTGGGTACGCAGGTTCGCGCCGGGCAGCCTATTGCACTTGTGGGTAGCAGCGGTGGTCAGGGCAGGCCAGCACTCTATTTCGAAATTCGTCGCCAGGGTCAGGCGGTCAATCCACAGCCGTGGTTGGGAAGATAAGTTTTGCCTCAGTTTCGTCGTACTTTGCTCTCACTCGCCAGCCTGCTGGCACTCGCAACACCTGTTTTCGCCGGCAAACTTGCTATCGTCATTGATGATTTCGGTTATCGTCCGCAAACGGAAAACCAGGTGCTGGCAATGCCTTCCACTGTCTCCGTTGCCGTTCTGCCAAACGCGCCACATGCACGTGAAATGGCGACTAAAGCGCATAACAGTGGACATGAAGTGTTGATCCATCTACCGATGGCTCCACTGAGCAAGCAACCGCTGGAGAAAGACACGTTACGCCCGGAGATGAGCAGCGAAGAAATTGAACGGATTATTCGCGACGCGGTAAGCAAAGTGCCGTATGCAGTGGGACTGAACAACCACATGGGGAGTGCGATGACGTCCAGCCTGTTCGGCATGCAGAAAGTGATGCAAGCTCTGGAACGCTACGACCTCTACTTCCTCGACAGTATGACCATCGGCAACAGCCAGGCCCTGCGCGCAGCGGCAGGAACCGGGGTGAAGGTCATCAAACGCAAAGTCTTCCTCGACGATACACAAAACGAAGCGGATATTCGCCGTCAGTTTAATCGTGCAGTCGATCTTGCTCGCCGTAACGGATCAGCGATTGCCATCGGGCACCCTCACCCTTCGACGGTACGCGTATTGCAGCAGATGCTGTATAGCCTGCCAGCCGATATTACGCTGGTTCGTCCGAGCAGTCTGCTCAATGAGCCGCAGGTCGATACCTCCAGGCCTAATCTCACTCCACCGAGAAGCGGTACGCCAGATGCGCCTCGTAATCCTTTCCGTGGGGTGAAACTGTGCAAACCGAAGCAACCTCTGGAGCCGGTTTACGCCAACCGATTCTTTAGCGTGCTAGGGGAAAGCATCACACAAAGCACGCTGGTGCAATATATGAGACTGCAGTGGCAAGGCTGGGGGAACACATCTTCACCCAGCACCATGAATGCTAACGTAGATTAAGCGCTTTTCGGGCAATACGCGAAGGCGTTGATGTTTTATCACGCCATTTCCATAGACGGAATGACCATAGCAGTGCCTGGTACAATACTTTGGCACTGCGTACGTTAGTTATCATGCGCTTATACATACCAGAGACAAAAATCTCTGCGATCATACGCTGACGAATATGCACATCCTGTTCTTTACGGACTGCATGGCATACGCGCAATGCTTCATAGGTAACTTGCTGATGAAATTCCGGATAAATAGTAATCCGATCGGCATATTCACGATTCAGCCTATCCAATAATCGCGTAATTTTAATATAGTGCCGCTGGTAGTTGAGATTTTTTAAACCTTGTCGTTTAAGACGGCTGATTGATTGATCATGTAAGAAGTATTTATATAAAGATTGTTCGGTATATCGCACGCGTACAGCGTTAAACATAAACTCCGTCGTCCAGACAATATCCTGGTGATGTAACCCCGGAATAAACGTTATTTTATTTTTCTCAATAACATCCCGGCGATAAATTCCCATCCACACCACATGTGTCCAGCGGCGTGAAGCCAACGCCATACGTAACCAGTCAGGGCCGGTCAACACTCCCGTAGACCGAAGACGATCCGTCGGTATTGATTGCCAGGTGTGTCCCGTTTCGAGAATGCACCAGTCGGAATTACACTGTGCTAAATCCAGATCATCCTGAATTGCCATGGTCATCAGGGTTTCGTACATATTGGGATAAACCAGGTCATCGGCATCGACAAATGCAACATATTCCCCTTTGGCCGCTTCCAGGCCACGGTTACGCGCTACGGATGCCCCTGCGTTAGCCTGATGCAACAACCGCACGTGGGAATAGTTATCCGCATAATGTTGTGCAATATCAACAGAGTTATCCGTTGAACCATCATTCACAATGATGATCTCTAGCGCAGTCCATGTCTGTGCGATCAACGATTCCATGCAATCCCGAAAACTATCACCCACGTTATACAACGGAATAATAACACTCAACATACTTGTGCGGTTTCTCATCAGCTAACCCAGGTTTGTCATTACGCTGATGACTTTTACTACAGTTTCATTAAGGAATTATTAAGGTTAGAACGTATTTATGGGCAGAAACGCTGCAGCGAAAGCGTCCGATTTGAGAAAGATACCCTGCCACGCCTGCGTTTAGCAGGTTGATGATAGCTCAGATCGTCTACATATCGGGGTGCACAACCTGTATACTCTATCCCTATGAATTAACGTACTCTATAGGCTGATATTGAGGGAAAAGATGGCCATCAGTAAGACACACGAAAAAGGTTATACGGTCTATTGCAAAGAGACCAAAAAAGACCTTAAGTCACTGATGAATAAGTATATAAAGAAAGAAATCAGTGGCAAACCGCTGAGCAGTGGTAACGCATTGCGCAGCGTGGAGTTGGTCGAGTACAACTCGCAAAAATTTATCATCAAAAACGACCGTGAAGTTGATCCACGATTTGAGAAAAAATTACAGAACTTTACCTCCGGCCCTTTCTATTCCCGGCTGATCAGGAAACTGGACAGGCTCCCGCCGGAAATGCGCATCTGTACTGCCGATCTCTATTATGCTGCTGAGAAAACACGTTTTCGCCAGTGTCATGATGTTTATACCATTCATGAATATATTGAAGGGGTTCCTTTAAGGGAAATTAACCAGCAGAATGCTGACGAGGTAAAGCAATGCGTGCTGCGTCTTCACAAGGCAGGACTGGCATCAAATGATATTCACCCAGGGAATTTCATTCGCACGCCAACGGGTGAGTTAAGGATTATTGACCTGTCCTGTAAGGGAAATATGAAGGTTTGTCAGGCAAATGACATTCTGGCATTACAACGAAAATATAATATTAACGTTAAAGGCAGAGGGTTAATTTATAAACTTATCCTGCTTAAAGAAAATATAAGATCGTTATCCAGGAAGATCCGCGGTAAATAAAATTTATGATTTATACGGCCAGATAGCGATATCTGGCCATAATTAACATTGAATGCACGTTGCGCATTCAATCCCAGCTCAGGATCACTTTCCCGGACTGGCCTGAACGCATGGCATCAAAGCCCTGCTGGAACTCATCAATCGAGAATCGATGGGTAATGATCGGCGACAGATCAAGACCGGACTGGATCAGTGCCGCCATCTTGTACCAGGTTTCAAACATTTCGCGACCATAGATACCTTTAATAAACAGACCTTTAAAGATAACTTTCGTCCAGTCTATCGACATGTCTGATGGCGGGATCCCCAGCATGGCAATACGGCCACCGTGGTTCATGGTGTCCAGCATGGTGCGGAACGCTGGCGGCGCTCCGGACATCTCCAGGCCCACATCAAACCCTTCGGTCATCCCCAGTTCAGCCATCACGTCGGTCAGATTCTCTTTCGAGACGTTGACTGCGCGGGTAATACCCATTTTACGCGCCAGCTCCAGACGGTACTCATTAACATCGGTAATCACTACGTGGCGTGCACCAACGTGCTTCGCTACCGCGGCAGCCATAATACCAATCGGACCCGCACCGGAAACCAGCACATCTTCGCCAACCAAATCAAATGACAGCGCCGTGTGTACCGCGTTACCGAATGGATCGAATATGGAAGCTAAATCATCGGAGATATTGTCCGGGATTTTAAAGGCGTTAAACGCCGGGATCACCAGGTATTGAGCAAAACAGCCTGGACGGTTTACGCCGACACCGGTCGTATTGCGGCACAGGTGAGTACGGCCACCGCGGCAGTTACGGCAATGTCCGCAAGAAATATGGCCTTCACCAGAAACGCGATCGCCGATTTTGAAGCCTTTAACTTCCTGGCCGATGCCAACAACTTCACCGACATATTCATGCCCTACAACCATTGGAACCGGGATGGTTTTTTGCGACCACTCATCCCAGTTATAAATGTGAACGTCAGTCCCGCAGATGGCTGTTTTACGGATTTTAATCAGCAAATCGTTATGGCCGACTTCCGGTTCAGGAACGTCGGTCATCCAAATGCCTTCTTCCGCTTTCAGTTTGGATAACGCTTTCATTTCACATCCTCAGGCAATTACGCCCAGTTGTTTACCAATGCGTGTGAACGCGTCGACAGCACGCGTAATCTGCTCAGGGGTATGTGCCGCAGACATCTGGGTACGAATACGCGCCTGGCCTTTTGGAACCACTGGATAAAAGAATCCAGTAACGTAAATCCCCTCTTTTTGCAGTTCGCGGGCAAACGCCTGTGCAACAACCGCATCACCCAGCATTACCGGAATAATCGCGTGATCGGCCCCTGCCAGCGTGAAGCCTGCTGCGGACATTTGCTCACGGAATTGACGCGCATTCGCCCACAGACGATCGCGCAGGTCACTACCCGCCTCAACCATCTCCAGCACCTTAATGGAAGCAGCAACAATTGCCGGAGCCAGTGAGTTAGAGAACAGATACGGACGAGAACGTTGACGCAGCCACTCAACAACTTCTTTACGTGCCGCAGTGTAACCACCCGATGCGCCACCGAGTGCTTTGCCCAGCGTGCCGGTGATGATGTCCACACGACCCATCACGTCGCAATACTCATGAGAGCCACGGCCGTTCTCACCCACAAAGCCTACCGCGTGGGAATCATCTACCATCACCAGCGCATCATATTTGTCTGCCAGATCGCATACGCCTTTCAGGTTAGCGATAACGCCATCCATAGAGAACACACCATCGGTGGCGATCAATACGTGGCGGGCACCTGCTTCACGCGCTTCTTTCAGGCGCGCTTCCAGTTCCTGCATATCGTTGTTGGCATAGCGGAAACGCTTCGCTTTGCACAGGCGCACACCATCGATAATAGAGGCGTGGTTCAGGGCATCAGAGATAATGGCATCTTCTGCTCCCAGCAGCGTTTCGAACAGGCCGCCGTTGGCGTCAAAGCAGGAAGAGTAAAGAATGGCATCTTCCATACCCAGGAACGCAGCCAGTTTTTGCTCCAGGTGCTTATGGGTGTCCTGAGTGCCACAAATAAAGCGCACCGAGGCCATACCAAATCCGTGAGAATCCATACCCGCTTTTGCCGCTGCAATCAGTTCCGGGTGGTTAGCCAGCCCTAAGTAGTTGTTCGCACAAAAGTTAATAACATGGCTTCCGTCAGCCACGGTGATATCAGCCTGCTGAGCAGACGTAATAATGCGCTCTTCTTTAAACAACCCTTCCGCGCGTGCGGTTTCCAGATCGTTCGTTAACTGCTTATAAAAATTCCCACGCATTGCAATTCTCCAGACTGGGCAAATTTCAGCACATATTACCCAATGCTATAGGTTTGTACGAGATGACTCATCATGACTTGTCTAAAATGCAGCATAAATCACGTGTACCCACATAACCTTTCAGGAATGACAGGCCTGGCTTACGTTGTTCCGTCATCAATGACCTGAGACGCTGATGACGGTGCCAGAGTAAATCCTGCCATAGCAAAGGCCTTATTAACCTTAATGATATAGTTGTCTTCGTAGAATTCCTCAATCGCCTGCTGAATCTGCTCGCCGGCAGGCAACGCTTTGCCATCAACGATTTCCTGCAGCAAGGAAACAAATTTTTCTGGTTCATCAGTCGGGTATAAATTACCGTTTATCCCTTCTTTGATAATGTCTGCAGGCCCCGTTTCACAATCAGAGCTAATGGCATAAACACCGTGAGCGCTGGCTTCAACCAGAACCATAACGAAACCTTCAAAATGGGAAGTTAGCAGCAGGCAGGTGATATTTTTCAGCGTATTTTGAATATATTCCCACGGTGATTTCTGCCAACCATGCCAGTGAATTTTTTCGCTAATCCCCAACGTTTCAGCTAATGCCGTTAAGGTATCAACATCCGGGCCGGTGCCGACAATATCTAAGGACCACTTCCCTTTTAGTTTAGCCAACCCGTTGAAAAGACTACGTACATTTTTCTGTCCATCTGCTACAACCCTGCCTACATACACAAACCGGGCATGCTTCTCTGGGGTAGGGATACGGATATCGCATCGCGCAACGGGATTGTAAATCGTTGCAATAGTGCTTTTTTCTATTCCCATCTCAATGAGTTGCTGAGTTATCCCAGAGCTAATTGAAAGATGATAGTCAGCTTTATTAATGTACTTGATTTTTTTCTTGTAATTATTTTTGTAGAAGTTAAAAATAGAGAAGTGAAACCATGAAAATATTTTAACCTGCTTGCTTGTATATTTTCTTGCAACGTGACTGATATAACATGAAAGCGTATCCAGGGATATAATTACATCAGGACTTTCCTGATGTATAATTTTTCGCAAACCATAAGCAAAACTTAGTC